>JASFJF010000167.1:0-7940 GCA_050122255.1 Desulfobacterales bacterium | reverse complement strand
GGTTCGGCAAACGGGTGGGGAAAACCCCCATTTTGCGGGTTGAGCCGGGCATTCTCAGAATACCCGGCTCTAATAAAGACTTATAGATGAAGCCGGCACCTGGTGAGGCCAGCTTCATCGATTCTCATTAATAAGGTTTCCATAAAGGTTTGGTCGGCATGGCTCCTTTTTTGACGTTTTCCTCTGCGGTCTGATAGACTGCAATTTTTGGATCCGCACAGTCGCCATACTGATCACAGTTAATCATACCGGTCAGCCCTTGCATCTTGGAAGTGGCCAGCAGAGCATCGCGGACAGCTTTGCGGCCGATGACCAGATTATCGCCATCTTTGACAGCTGCTTTGTCGATGGCACTCAGAATCATCATGGTGGCGTCATAGGCATGGCCATGAAACGGCGCAATGGGTTTTTCGCCATATTTTTTCTGATGTTTTGCCAGAAATGCCTGATATCCTCCAGCAAAAGCCCCAAAGTCCGGGCTGGAATGATACATGCCCACGGCTGCCATGCCGGCTGCCTTATAGAAGTCCGGTGAGAACATGCCGTCGGCACCCATCAGCGCAGTCTTTTCCAGGCCGGAGATTTCTTTAGATTGACGCGTAATGAATCCGCCTTCGGCAATGAAAATCGGATAATAAATGATATCCGGTTTGGCCGTGGCGATCTTGGTCAGGACCGGGCGCATATCGGTATCATTGGGTGAAACCGCTTCCATGGAGGTAACGGTGCCGCCCATTTTCTTAAAGGTTTCGGCAAACACCTGGGCCAGCTGCTCGGCGTAGACGCTGCCGTCATGAATGGTGGCCGCTGACTTGAAACCCTTTTGCTTCAGGGCAAACTCTGCCGCGATCGCACCCTGCACCTTGTCGTTGTGGCAAGTGCGCGCATAGCCGTCGTAGCCTTCACCGCGATTGGGATCGGTCAGGAACGGAGCCGTGTTAGAGGGCGATACGGTCGGAATGCCGGCCTTCCAGAGAATTGGGACACCCGGTTTGGCTGCACTGGAGCAGGTGGAGCCGATGGCCGCTACGATGGTTGGGTCGGCTGCCAGTCGGGTGGCTGCCGCCTGGCCGCCTTCGGCACTGCAGCCGGCATCCTGGCCGGAAAGCTTGAGCGGGAAGCCCTTGATTTGTCCTCCGAAATCGTCCATCGCAATCTCTATGCCGCGCACCACATCGGTGCCCAAAGATGTATTCGGGCCTGAAATGACGACCCAATAGGCAATGTGGATGGGCTCACCGGGGCGCAGTTTCACCTCTCCCATGGGATCCGCCGCTTGAACACCAAAAGCGAAGGCGATAAAAAATGCAAATGTTACAATCATAGTTAGCTTGCGGTTCATTTTCAATCTCCTTTCCTTGCATTATAATTAACGCTTGATACGTTGAGAGTTCTGTCTAACTGTAACACAATGGCTGGACTGCATCACCTCCTTTCAGGGTATAAACGGATCTCCAATACCATTAGGCTATAATCTCAATGGCTTAAAAAGTCAAACAATCGTTGCCGATTTTTAGGGTCGATTTGGCAATATATCGAAATTAATACTAAATGTAATTTAGTTGGTGATTCGGCCTTAAAAGGTTTGGCGCTTATTTAAACAACATTTGGGCATTAGTCAAGAGATAATGTTCAGAAAAGGTTAAACCAGCTCACTTTCGCTCAATGCCCGATTATCATATATACGCTGCGGGGTAAATATGGAAAGGTCCAATGATAATGGCTTTTCCAAGATGAGTTCGCTCAAATAGCGGCCTACTGCAGGTCCCTGCTGAAGGCCGTGGCCGGAAAATCCATTTGCCAGATACATGCCGTTGAGCTCCGGCCATTGCCCGAGAATGGCGTTGCCGTCCAGGGTGTTAACGGCATAGAGCCCGGCCCAGCCGCGCATGACTTTCAGTCGATCAAATTTTGGCACGAATTCAGCAAGTTCCGGCCAAAGATCGTTGATAAATCGCTGCTCATCCCAGCTGAACGAGAATCCGATCGGATCGTCTTGCATTGATTTGCCCAGCAGGATCAATCCGCCTGTTTCAGAACGAAAATACAGCCCCGAAGGCAATATGGTCAGGGGTAGCGGTTTTTCAAACTTATAGGCTGTGTCGAGTACAAAGACCTGGCGCTTGACCGGAACGACCGGGAGGTCAACACCGGCTGTTTTGGCCACTTCTGCCGCCCAGGCACCGGCGCAGTTGACCACCCGGGCTGCCGCCAGCAATCCATGGTCGGCCGACTGCACCCCGGTGACCCGGTTCTTAGATGTACTGATAGTGACGACTTTGTCCTTTAAATAGTTGACACCCAGGGATCGCGATTTGCTTCTGTAAGCCATCAAGACCGCATAGGCATCGAAATAGCCGTCATCCGGGCCATAGGTCCCACCGACAAATGGCTGCGGCTCATAAAGTGGAAAGTGTTCCTTGATCTGCTGATTTGACCACCATTCAACCCGGCAACCGAGTTGTGTTTGCATTTTCAACGCCCGCCGGGCGGCTTCTTCAGCCTCGGCTGCCACCAGAAAAAGATTGCCTTCCTGCCGAAAATAGATTTTGGGCGACTCACCATTGACAACCATATCTTCTTCAAAGGATTTTAGAATATGGGTCATGTACTGGGAGATCTGAACGTTTTCTTTTAAACTGAACTGGGTACGCACGTTGGCCATTGAAAGGGTTGTTGAAGCTTGCGCATAAGTCGGATCACGCTCAACGACGGCAATCTTTAGCTTTGGGTCAGCTGAAATAAGGTAATAAGCTGTGGCGCTGCCCATAATGCCACCACCAATGATGATGATGTCATAGGTTTTAGAGGTCATTATCTTTACATCCTCATCAAAAACACAGTTACTATTTACAGGTAGGTTTCAGTTTTCAGGTGTCACGTCACAGAGTTCAAAGGTTCAGAGGATCAAAAATTCACAGCCCTGAACGCAGAACCCGGAAACTTTGAACCTCAGAGCGGTAACCAGGTCCCAATTTTTTTCTTTATTGCCCCTTGATAGAGCAAAGGCGCAACGGCCATGTCATCGATGGCCAGGCCCAGATTGGCGGTCATGGTGCGCTCCTCAAATGCTTGTCGCCCGGGCTTTTGACCGCTCGCCAGTTCGCCCAAGTCAGCGTGAATGTCTGGAATGTTTTGAAAATACCCCATCTGCTGATAGAGTCTCAGCTGGGCAGTGTCGTCTGTACAGAATTTGGTTGCTTGCGCCATGGCTTCCGGGTCCCAGTAAGAATCATAATCCACCAGTGAAGCAAAAGCCCCCTCTTCCAACCAGCCGGCCTTGATTGTAGCGTGCGGTGTTCTTAAAATCGGCCCGGCGGTCACCACGATGTCGCAGCCGCTGACAGCCTCCCGGGGTGTTTCCGCCGGTACCACTTCCAGATCCAGCCGGGAGCTTACGTCTTTCGCATACTGCTGAACCGTAGCCGTTTCGACGTCATATGCCCGAACGGTTTTTAAGGGAAACAGCACCTTTAAGGCCTCCACATTACTGCGCCCTTGCACGCCGCAGCCCAGCACACCCACCACCGATGATTCCGGACGTGCCAGAAAACTGGCGGCTACGGCCGTGGCCGCTCCGGTGCGCATGGCTGTTATCCAGGTGCAGTCCATTACCGCAAGCGGCAAACCCGTCTCGACATCATTGAGAATCAACAGACCGGTGACGTAAGGTATACCCTTATCGGGGTTTTCCGGGAATCCGGCGACCCACTTTATCCCGGCTGATTTTAGATCTGCAATGTAGGCCGGCATGGCATGGATGAAATTGTCGCCCCCGCCGGGATGAATTCCCGGTTTGGGCGGCATTTCGGTGCGGCCCTTGCCTTTGGCACGGAAGGTCACTTTTAGAGATTCGATTATTTCAGCCATTGTCACGCCAATGGTTTCCACATCTGCCAGTGATAAATAAAGCAACTGGTGTTGACGCATAATACCTCCGACCCCGGTAAAAAGATCCTAAGCTTTTGATATATCGGCTGAGCGATTTGGCTGTCAAGCAATTATCACCTGCCCGGCACCAGCCACGTGGCCTGCCGCCGAGTTGCCGTGTTTAAGACTTGACTTTCAGCAAGGGGCATGATCTTCACAATCAAAAGGAGATAAAAGCAATGGTCGATCTTTACCAATACCTTAGCGAGCACCAAATTGAATATGAACGCTATGATCATCCGCCGGTTTATACCGTCGACGATGTTAAAAGACTTGTGCCACCGCTGCCGGCGGCCAAGACCAAAAACCTTTTTTTACGGGATCACAAAGGTCGACGGCATTTTATGGTAATTGTACCCGCTGATAAACGCGTGGACATCAAAGCATTGAATACCCTGATCGGTTCAAGCCGCCTGAGCTTTGGTTCGGCCGACCGCCTCAAAAAGTTCCTGGGCGTTGATCCCGGATCGGTAACCATCTTTGCACTGGTCAACGACCCTGACCATTTGGTTGAATTGATCATCGATGAAAGCCTGTGGGAGCAGGAAGCATTTCAATTTCATCCACTGGTGAATACCAGCACTCTTTTAATATCGAAGAAAAACCTCAAGCGGTTTTTAGCGCTGGCCGGCCATGAGGTGAGGAAGCTGTCCGTGCCTTCACAGAAAACATAGACGCATTACATGGTGTGGGATAACGAGGACGACGACGAGGATAAAGGCGCAGCAAAGTAATTTAATCTGGTACTCGTCCTCGTGCCCGCTAGTTGTTTTTAGATGTTTCAATGCAGGCCCTTGATGCGGTTCATGCGGCTGGTAATTTCAGTTATTCGAATGCCGTATTTTTTATTCTGCAAAACGACTTCCCCTCTGGCAATTAATTTGTCGTTTGCCAGGATGTCAACCGGTTCATGCTCGAGTTTGGAAAGTGTGACGGTTGAGCCGGGCTCGAGTTCGAGCAATTCCTGAATCCGAACGCGATTACGTCCCAGTTCAACCGTTATTTCCAGGGGAATATCCAGCAACAAATTCAAATCAAAGTCTTCAACAACTTCTATTTCACCGGCGCCATTCAGGTCTGCGGCTGCCGTATCAGTAAGTGATTCGATCGCTGCTTTTCCCTGAGTGGCCGCTTCTTTAGCCATACGGTTTTCGGCGCTGTCTTCGGTTTCCTTATCAGGAGCGGCCGCAGCTTCAACAAGTCCCTCATTTTCCGGATCGTTTTTTTCAGCTGGATCTGCAATATCTTCGTTAGCAGGTTGTTCAGTGTCTTTGGTGTTATCTTCGGTCATCGTTGATTGCCCATGATCGCTTGAAGTGATACGCGTGGCCATTACAGAAATCGGCATTAATACATATGTTAGTATAATCAGGCTAAAACCTCAATATATTTTAGCGCCGTCCCAATCCTCCCGGCGCTATACGAAACAAGCGCGCAGGATTGAATTTCCGGTAATCCAATGATATGAAGCCCATAGCTTCCAAGCCTTCGAGCCTCCCAGCCAGGCTAGGGCTTTATTTTTTCCAGCACGTCACCGCTTTCGTTTAATAGAAAGATTAAAAAACCGCCGGCAGCGGCGTCCTTTAGCAATTCCTCACGTAAAATGGCCTGCACTTCGTATTTGAGCCCCGGTTGGCGCGTCAGGCCCAATAGGCCTTGCTGGGCAGCTTCCTTGTCGGCAAAAACAGGAATAAAAGAGATGTCCTCCTGTTCGTCGTGCTGACCCAGGAATTGCTCATCGCCGCCGGGATCCTGAACCACCACCCACACCCATTGATCTTGATCGTCCATTTGGCGCATGTCTGCTCCTGAAAATTCCTATGGAATTTGGGTTGAGCCGGTTACCGGTTAGCCCGTTAACCGGTAAAACCGTATTCTAATTGTCACGAGCTAAACCGGCTCAACGGGCTCAACCGGCAAACCTGATGTCATCATCACTTAATGTTCAAACAACCCCTAACACGATCCGGGTCTAAAAGATGAAGCCACCGGCTAGGGCCGCGTTACTTCACCCTTCAAATCGGTTTGCATCATTTCTTTCATTTTTGCAACCGGCATTTTTTGGTTCAGTAAAAAAGACAACTTGGCCAGAGCCGCTTCAGGTGTCATATCATAGCCACTGATAACGCCGGCTTTAGACAGCGAAGTGCCCGTCGCATAGTCATCCATGTTAACCATTCCTTTCAGGCACTGGGTACAGTTGACGATGATAACCCCGCGGTCATTGGCCGCTTTCAATGCCGCAAGCAAGCGCTTATCTTCGGGTGCATTGCCGACACCATACGTTTCCAGTATCAAGCCCTGAATGGGCGGCTGCAGAAAATTTTTAACAATATCGACTGAAATGCCGGGAAATAGTCTTAGCCCGGCCACGCGGGATTCATTTAATGGCGCTACTATTATTGTTTTGCGGGTTTTGGGAGGCGGTAGAATCAGATCCCAGTTTATTTTAATATCAATGCCAACCGTCCCCAGTGGCGGAAAATTCGGTGACTCAAAGGCATCCAGACTGTCCGCATTGACTTTTACCGCCCGGTTGCCGCGTAGCAGTTTGTCCCCAAAACACAGGCAGACTTCTGGTATTTTAAAATTGGCCGTAATGAGCAGCGCTGTGATCAAATTTTCGCGGGCGTCGTTGCGGAGGCTGCACAGCGGAATTTGGGCTCCGGTGATGACCACAGGTTTTTGCAGGCCCTGCAGCATAAAGGGTAAAGCCGAGGCCGTGTAGGCCATCGTGTCGGTGCCGTGCAGAACCACAAATCCGTCGAACGCCTCATGTTGTTTGGCGATGTCATTGGCTATTTTGAGCCAGTCTGAGGGCGTCATATTACAGGAATCCAGCAGCGGTTTGTACTCACCGATCCGGTATTCCGGCAGCAAATCGCTTTTAAGTTCCGGTACATTATCCATGAGTTGTTCGAGGTATCCGGCCGCCGGCACAAAACCATCAGCCGTGCTCTTCATGCCGATGGTCCCTCCGGTATAGGCAATGTAGACTTTCTTGCGCATATAAACCTCTTCTCGTGAATGGCAATTACATTTTGGGTTGACCGGTTGAGCCTGAAATAGAGGACATGGGGTCCGATTTAGTATTCCGACCGGCCAAAACCATAGCATATAGATTTCGTGTTACCCAAGTATATTCTGTTTATCTGGTTTGCAGCGAAAGATTTTTCAATTTGGCAAGCAGTTTTTTTCCCCGCGCCTGAATCGCGGGACTGCCGTCTCGGGTCAGTTTTTCTATCGCACTCAATACCTGGCTTGAAACACTCCCTTTCTTTGTGGCCAAGTCGCAAAGGGCCTGCATCGCAAAGGTGACAACAATTTTACTGTCTTGCGTTAAATAATTAACGAAAATAGCGGTAACCGCATTTGTTTCTTGAGGCGTTAAATCCAAGCGGGGAACCATCTGGGCCAGATGCCAGCGCAATTCCGGCTGGCGGGTTTGCTGCGCCAGACCAACGAGCTCCTGTTTGAAGGGTTGTAGCAATCGGGGAACATCTGCAGATAACTTTTCAATGGCGTCTGCAGCCCGCATCCGAACAATCGGATCCGGATCAAACAGACCGCTGACCAAATCCTTAAATAACCCAGTATCTTTGCTTACGGCCGCAACGACCGCGCTGACGTTTCCGATCGAACGGCGATCGCCGCCCTTGAGTTTGGACAGTATGTCTGTCATATCTTTCGAATACAATAAAGCTAAAACCACGGATTAAATGCGACCGAGACGACTGAGCATGGCGCCCTCCTCGTCTTTTTTTAACTTGCCGGCATCAGTTCCTTCGAAGTCTACCGTTAATATATGCGTGCTCAACCGGGTAATCTTTTGCAAGACTTTTAAATGGGCGGGGTGCTCCTGATAGCGCTGCATAGCTTCCAGATTGGCAAATAACGCCACCAGTGCAAAGTCATAGGATCTTGCAGTATGAAGCAAGTCGCGGCCAAATTCATAGGTTTGAATTTCAACAATCCGGTTGGGAAGATCATCCAGACTCTTTTCAAGCGCA
>JASFJF010000166.1:0-7943 GCA_050122255.1 Desulfobacterales bacterium | reverse complement strand
CGTCTTTGTAGCCGCGCACCAAGTTGATCAGCCAATCACGATCATCACCGGCTTCAAAACTGCCGTCGCCGTCAAAGTCATAGGTGTAGCCTTTACCAACGACAAAGGTGTCATCGAGGCCCAGCATATCGGCGCTGACATTGGTGCTGTTAAAATCCAGCATGCTGCTATATGCCGTATAATACTGGTAATTGGCCAGAATAGGTACATTGACACCGGGGGCTGTGTTAAAGTCGACGTTAAACTCGCCGCTGAAGCGCTCGATGTTGCCTTCGCCGCCCAGGTTGCCTTCCAAAACGTCAGTGTGCTTGTCAACAAAGCTTTCATGCGCATCGGTGATGGTCAGTGACTCTGCAATCAGCGGCGTATGGGCCAATGTTCCCGCAAAAAATTTGTTTTCAGTTTCGTCGGCACCGGGCCCCAGCCCCGTGCCCACCTGCTCGCCGGCAACCGCTGTGACCGACACGTGCGGAATCAGGATTTTGCGCGTTGAGGGATTTTCGTCGTTTAGTTTTTCTCCGGCGTCCCAGAGAGGATCACCGGTCGTACCAGCAGCCATATTAGCGGGATCGTAGATGCGCGTAGCCCGCAGGTGACCGTGCAGTTGCTCACTGCCGCCGGAGCCTACGATGGCGTAACTGCCCGAGTACATCACATTGGCCTTGACCACCGGACCGGCCCGCGAGACTTCCGCATCCTGCATCACCGTGGCACTTACGGCCAGATCTAAAATCCGGGGTTCGCAGGCTTCGTTCTGGCTGATCAGATCGGCCCGCCAGCGGATCTGATGACCACTCAGTCCCAATCCGGAAAAGTCAACCCGGTAGGTGCGGTAAGTATAGGCCGGGCTTCCCGGCTGCCAGTTGAAATTTTCGATTTGAGTCAAAATATCTTTGTTCGCATTGGATTCATAGATCTCATCCCAGCCGGTGACGGCCACCCAGTTGGCGCCGTTGTCAATCGACAACTGATAATTGATCTCGTTATCAGCCGGACAGGGCATGTAGTCCCAGACCTCTAAGGTCACACCGGTAAAAGAAGTATCGGCTGAACCACTGGATATGGCGTTATCCTCACTCAGCTCCACCCGACCGCCGGTCTTGCGCTCGAGCTTGAAAACAACGTCATTGCAGTCAATATCACTGCCACTAATGAGCTGGATGTTGTTCTGTTCGAAGCCCAGAATCCACTGATTGGGGTCATCGACCGGAGCGCCCACGATCACATGATCGTATCTTTTACCATCCTCTATCAGCGTTGTGTGGGTCGCATTGCTCATCACCAGACCAAACTCAGACAACAGCCGATCATGGGCTGCCAGTTGCAGCCAGCCCCCGGGGTTGTGACAGGTGCCTTCATCCGCATCGCCATCAAGCTGATAGATTTTATCCCAGGGCGAAAAGCCCGGATTACACTCCCAGTCAGGATGAAAACCTGGCCACCAGTCCGGGTTCCATTCCCGTTTGTTAAAATAAACATGCAGGAGCTCATTTCCATTGCCGAGCGCAGAGTTGTCATAATGCATATGAGCTCGGTCAACCTGTACGATCCAGAAGACGAGCTCGGTGCCGCCAGCAATGGTCCCCAGCGATTTGCGCATGTCCCTGGGGCTCACATTGCCGTCGTTATTGACCAGAAAGGGGCGCCCGGTGCCATCATCGTAGGCTGCAATTCCGGCTTCATCATTTACCGGGAAGCCACCATAAGCATATTCTGCATCAAAAACACCGTCTCCGGCTGAATAGGCATCATCCCATACGCCCCGGAAAAGACCATGGCGTTTATTAATCGGAATATTGTCAAAGCCGATATAATTACCGTCGCCGTCGACCGCATCTTCGATCAGCGTATAGCCCAGGTCATTACGCCCGGCTATATAGAGCGCGTTGACAAAGACCTCCTGATCAAAGGGAATGACGATGTTTTCCTTGTCAATAGCCGCAAACCCTGTCTTGAGGACCACGTGCCCCGTGACGTCATCAACATCTGTGTTGATCAGATCGAGGGTGCTTTCGGTAAAGCCGGATGAGTAGTCGACACCAACATCGGCCACACCGCAGCCGTTTAAGATCGGACCGGAATTGCCACCGTCGTCACCGCCGCCGCTGTCCACCGTGAAAAAGACTTGGATGGTGTGGTCGGCCGTCACAGTACTGAACAGGTAGGAACCTGGAGTTCCCACTGAGCTGCCGTCCACAAGCACATCGGAGATCACGTAGCCGCTGGCAGGCGTGAATACAAAATTCTGGTCGCCGCCGGAATTTAAGATCACATCCCCCACTGGTGTGATGGAGCCGCCGTTACCGGACACCGCATTGATGGTGTAAAGGGGGGTAGATCCTTCTTCGTTTCCTATACTGTAAAAGGTGGAAGGTGAGACTTGATTATTGTATTCGGTCTTAAGCCAGCAGGCCGGACGCGCCACCTTGGACACCCGCGCTTCCTGCAGCTGGCCGTTATAATCGCGCCCGCCGCCGGGAATGTTGCCGATGGTCGGTTGGGACACCGGCGGACTCGTAAACAGGGTGCTGCCATTTAAGGTGGTGGTATTTAATAGATTACCGTTTAAATACACCCGCAACGTATTGTCGGCGGCATCCCAGGTAACACTGGCCAAAAACCAGCTGCCGGCAGACAAACCCGCCATGTCGAATCCACCATTATATGTCGAGTTGGTGCGCATGCGTGTTCCGATTTTATAACCGGTTTGGCGCAGCAACCAGGTTTCATCATCGCTGCCGGTTCCCCAGCATTTACCAAAGATGCGGTCATCGCCGTTATCGTCCGGATTGATCCAGGCCTGGACGGTAACCGCAGACCAGCTGCTATCGGATACGGCATCCAGACGAATCCGGTCGTTGGATCCGTCAAAATTCTGGGCATATCCGAACAGCCCGCCGGTGCGACTGGGCGTATAGGAGCCGTTGCCCGAGCCCGCCAGTCCACCGCCGGTGCCGTCGTGGCTGTTGCTGGTACTATCTTTAAATTCATCGGAGCTGCCGTTTCCCGCTTCTTGCAGGTGCAAAACGGCCTCATAGTCATCGTCCCACACCCCGGCCGCATTTTGCTGCGAGGAGCTGATCGATGAATTGCCATAATGGATATAGATGATCGTATCGGATGAGCTGGAAAGCTGCGGCAAACGCACAAAGGCCAGCAAAGAACCGCTGGAACCATCGTAGCGCAGCACTTCATGATCCAGCTGGCTGCTGCCATCCTGGTTTTTAAAGACGATGTCATGGCCGTTGGCATTAAAGACATGTCCGCCGTTGGTTGTGGTCTTTAAGTTCGAATCGTTTTGGATATCGATGAGCACCGCAAAGTCGTACAGATGCGAGCAACCGGAGCCGACCCGGCTATGATCGATGGTGATGCGCTTGCGATAGTTGTAAATGCCGGCATGGACAGCGCTCGTCCAGCCCAATACCAAAACCAGCAGCAGTGCCATTCGTGTCCACCGGTACTGGCACTTTATCAATTGAAACAGGTTGCTGTTATGCGTTGTCGGTGGCATTATGTGAATCCCCCTTGTGGCTTATACGGTTTATTCCTTGTTAAAGCTGTCGATTAAAATTGGTGATGGCCCGGGTATCATTTGAGGTATACACTTTACCCGATCCGGCGCCTTCCTGGGCGGTGTAGCCGGAAATGTTGCCACCTGTGGCGCTACCCTCCACCAGCTCTTCGATGCTGCAGCGCCCGCCTCGCACCGGTTCTGAGGCATCAGCCCTGACATAAATCTTACCGTCGACATCCGCTGCCCGGTTTCCATCCCCATCGTCATTGTCCCAAAAACGCACTCTGTAGGTAACGCCGTTTAGGGTACCGGCCGAGATGAACTCCACAACTTCAACGCCAAGCTCAGAATCCGTCACCGCCGAGGCAAATGTCGACCCGTTCAAAGCAAAGGTCCATACCGGCTGCAGGCCACCTGCAATCTGGGCGCCGTTAAAATCATCAAATTGCGTCCGCAAAGATTCTTTGGCCCGCTGCAATCCGGCCTCGGCCGTAAAAAATGCGCGCTCGTATAACAGTGTGTTGGTGGAGATATTTAACTCGGTGGTGCTCATATTGGTGGCTGCAAAGCCGATGATCGTCAGCAGGACTAATATCATCAGCGCAGCTACAATCACTGAGCCCCTGTCGTTGTTTAAATGCTTTGGCCTAATTTTCATATCGTTACTCCGCTGCTTGGAATTATGTCTGACGACAATATCATCACCAGGACCGTATCATTATTCGATTTCTTCGAACTCTCCCTGTCCTTTGATTGAAGTCAGGACTACCGGTAAATTGCTGGCATTGCGATTCGGGTTGGTCACTTGAACTTCAATCTGCTTAATCGGCAAATTCAAGGCCAGGTATGCAGGATCCTCTTCGATAGTACATCGTATCGTGTAACTGCCTCTCTGGACCTGATACGGGCTGTTGGCTTCATCCAGCCAGGGGTCATCATAGGGTAATGCCAGCAATTGCTCCATCCAGTCGGCCGCCAGGTTAGTCGCCTCGGTCTGCAAGCGGGCTGACGCATTTTGATTGATCGAGCGCATCTGCATGGTGGTCACCGCCAGAATACCAATGGCAAAAATGGCCATCGAGATCAGCACTTCGATCAGGGTAAAACCCCGAGAGCCGGATAGTCTGCAGTAACCCGTCTGCCTTGTGGCCGACTTTGCTGAAGTCCTTGAATCTAATCTATGATGATCGTGATATTTCATGCCGGTTAACTTCCCATGTTGCGACAGTAAATGGTTGTGGTTAAAAGCACTCTTTTTCTGCTCGGATCCCATCCGGCATCGGCCGGTCCCAGATGATCGGCGCCTACTACATAGGTATTGTTGTCGGTATGGTCTTTGATGGGCATCCGGGTGCGCGCTAATAGCCAGATTCTGACGGCCCGGATGCTTGTGTTGGGGATCGGAGCGGCCAGATTGACCCCGCCTTCAACGTCATTTTCATCGATAACACCGTCATTATTGGTATCCAGCGTTTTATCCAGGCTATTATCGCCAAGATTTGTATCGATTGCCCAGATGATGGCGCCACCGTCGGTATCCAGTTCACCGTCGCCACCATCCGCTGTCGGTTCATTATCAACCGCATAGGCAAAGCCCACCGCCTCGATGTCGTAAGCCATTGTCTGGCCGTTACGTTGTAGTACAGTGCCCGCTAACGCATAAGTCAGGTTTTCGTTGGCACCGCTCAGATCCGGCATATAGTTATTCGGATTCGTCAAAGGATCGTTATAGCTGTGGTCGGCCGTAAACTGGATACGATCGGGTTGCGCATCCACTATGCCGATGGGTACACCGGGCGGGTTGTCGTTGGCCGATTCGTCGGCGTCATCACACACCTCATCCGGATCAACATTTAAGGGATCGGCACAATCTATGTTGCCATCATCCGGATCTTCATTATCGATGCCATCGGTGGCAGCCGGATCATAACCCATCATGCGGATTTCGCGTTTCATCAAAGCCATGGCCGCCCGGGCATTTTGCTGCATGTCCACCACCAGTTGCTGGGTGACATGTGAGCGCTGGTGATTTTGATAAGCGGTATAAATAGC
Organism: Desulfobacterales bacterium; assembly: GCA_050122255.1. Taxonomy (GTDB): domain Bacteria; phylum Desulfobacterota; class Desulfobacteria; order Desulfobacterales; family JAHEIW01; genus JAHEIW01. Next base: position 2,374 of record JASFJF010000166.1, on the reverse strand, counting down.
GGCCATCATGATCAATCCCACCGCCATGGCAATCAACATTTCAACTAAAGTAAAGCCTTTTTGCGTGTCTGGTTTTAGAATCATATTGAAATGTCCTAATTTCTCGATAACAATCTGCACCATCTCCGTTGTATGTTATACGACATTATTTGTTTTATAGGGTTTGGCAGCGTCAGAGCCGCTAACCTTATTTATTAATTGATCCGCGACATCCCGGTAACCGTAACCGTCACAATCGTGTTCTGGCCAAGATTGTTCCTCAATGTGATGCTACCGCTGTTATTATTTCCTTCAAGTCCCCGGCTGTTAAGTGTAATTGTATCCGCTGGAAAACCGGTGCTAACCAGATCGATGCCGGGTGACATCTCTTTGCTACGTATTGTGGGTTCGCCGGCGTCCTGGGTGCCATTCTCGTCTGTTAGTTCCACAACATTGTCATAATCATTGTCGATAAACACCAGATAACTATTATTTGAAGGATCAAAAGTCAGCACGACGTCGGTGTTCTCTCTGATGGCGGTCATCTTGGCCAGTTGAATGGCCGCCTGCACATCAACTGCCGAGCTGCGCAAATGGCCTTTTGGCAGCCACCCTACATAACTGGGTATCGCTATAGCCGCCAATATCGCTAAAATCGCGCAGGCGATCGTCAACTCCAGCAGTGTAAATCCTTTCTCGTTTTGCATGTTACAATCCTCCGCCGAGTATTTCAGCAAATTATATGCCAGCACCTTAATATGTTGAAACAAATGGCAAAGGTTTCCGGTTTGCAAAATTTCTATAATAATTTCATATAGTTAATTTTATTGCTTTTTTTATATATGCCCTCATAATACCGCAAAAATGGCAGCTGCCGGCACTGCGATATAAAAGGATTTGCGAGGGCATTAAATTATTTAATACCTTCATTCAGAAATCTTCACCGGCCTAAATTATTCAAAACCAGCAATAATAGTAATAGTAATAGGGGACGTTGTTGATTTATTGCATTACTTTTCCGAATTATTCTGGTACATAAAACAGATGCCAAGAAAAGCCCGCATAGATGCACCCGGTGCGCTTCAGCACATCATCAGCCGCGGCATCGAACGCCGTGACATCTTTATCGATGATAGGGATAAAACAGGATTCCTTGAACGGCTGGGCCGGGTGCTTTTAGAAACAAAGACGCCATGCTATGCTTGGGCTTTGCTCAACAACCATTTCCACCTGCTCCTGAAAACAGGCAACGTACCAATTTCAACATTGATGCGCCGATTGCTGACCGGATATGCCATTACTTTCAACCTTCGCCACGAAAGAGCAGGGCACCTGTTTCAAAATCGCTACAAATCCATTTTGTGTCAGGAAGACACTTATTTATTGGAACTTGTGCGCTACATTCATTTGAATCCATTGCGCGCAGGATTGGTCAATTCAATGCATCAACTCGATCAGTATAGCTATAGTGGTCATGGTGTTTTGCTGGGTTGTCATCGTAATGATTGGCAGGATGTTGATTATGTTTTGAGGCTATTCGGCAAAGATGTATCAGCAGCGCGCAAGCATTACAGCAATTTTGTAATAAAGGGCGTCAAAACTGGAAAAAGGCCGGATCTGACTGGAGGTGGACTCATCCGAACGGCGGGAGGTTGGGCAGCCCTGAAATCTTATCGTGACCAGAACATACACATTACAGGGGATGAACGAATATTAGGAGAGAGTGATTTTGTTGAGACGGTCTTGAAGGAGCAAAATGAACGCTTGGAGCGACGCTATCGTATTCAACTGCAGGAATTCGACTTTGATACGGCCGTTGACAGGGTGGCCCAGGTTTTTGATTTGAAGCCTCATGATATTTTGAGCACTGTGAGAAAGCGTCTACGAGTAAAAGCACGAAGCGTGCTTTGTTTCTGGGCAGTCAGTGAATTGGAGATGGCCGGCACCGAAGTTGCCCGCCGATTAAAAATGAGTAAATCGGGGGTGAGCCGGGCTGTTGCCAGGGGAGAAAAGATTGCTGCAAACATGAAACTCAGCATGTTTAAAGATTAATTGCGCAATTAATCAACAACGTCCCCTTTGTTAAAAATGGTGGGTGGGGTAAATTAGGTTTTAGAGCGTAGGAATCTTTTGAGGTAGGCTGCCATGCGGCGGGCTTTAAAGCAGATGGTTGTCTTTAAGGAATACGGATCGATGCGGCGGCCCTGCCTTTCGACAAACGTGACTCTGCCCAGAACCTGTTTGCAAAGGACAGGATCATCGACAACAACAGCCGCATCACCGCGTAGGATTAAATAGGTCTGAGGGCCAAGGACTGAGGGCTGAGGTTTAAGTGGTGTGTGTTGATTTTGATAAGGCTTTTTTGTTGCAATGCGGATAACGCGGTGGACAGTGA
>JASFJF010000165.1:0-8013 GCA_050122255.1 Desulfobacterales bacterium | reverse complement strand
GTCAAACATCATCTGTGCCCGGCCGGCATCCACACGATCATCGGGGTTATCCTCATAAAAAGGCGGATCGTGGGAAAGGGATCCGGTTTTAATTTTCTCGGGTACGATTAACCCCCCTTTTTGATCCCAGTTGCCCAACAGAGCGTTCACGATGGCAAAGGATCGGCGAATCTGGGTTGAGTTTTTGTAATCCGAGCTGCGGCGGCCGGGATAAACCATGGCGGCGGGCGCAGCGGCTGCCAGTTCGTGTGCCAGGCGGCGAATATCTTTCGCCGGTATGTCGGTCTCAAGTGCCGCCCATTCCGGTGTATAATTCTGGACGTGTGCGCTGAGCTCAGCGAAACCGTGCGTTTTTTCGGCAATGAATTTTTGATCATAACGCCCTTCTGAGATCAGAACGTGAGCAATGGCCAGAAAAAAGGCCATATCCGTTCCGGGTTTGATGGCGAACCATTCATCGGCCAGGGCAGCTGTTTTGGTAAAGCGCGGATCCAGCACCACCAGCTTGCAGCCGTTTTGCATGGCGGTCATCAGATCGATACTGTCGGGGGTTACCAGAGCTTCAAATCGGTTTGCTCCCGGCATTATAATATATTTGCAATGAATCACATCGGGGGTGGGAACAATTCCAAATGTATCCAGAAAAGCACGGTTGCGGCTCAGCAAGCAGTTGGACTCGTGGGATATGACATTGTATGAGCCATACACTTCAGCAAAATGGTGAACGAACGTAGATTGCATATCTGTTCCGGCCATAAACAGAAAACCGCAGCGGGTATATTCTTTTCCGATACGATCCATTTGTTCAGCAGCATGGTCCAGAGCCTGGTCCCAACTCAAGCGCTGCCACTTGCCTTCGCCCCGCTGCCCTATACGCAGCAGCGGATATTTAAGCCGATCTGGATCATACAGCTGTTGGACCCCGGCATTTCCGCGCGCACATAACATGCCACGGGACTTTAAGGATTTCGGATTGGGATCCAGCTTTTTAACGACCCCATCCTGCACCCTGGCAATCAGCCCGCATTTATTAAAGCACATGTCACAGGCTGAAAACTGGTCACGGATCGGGTTGGATTGGACCGCTTGTTCTCCAGTGACCAGCGCGTGCAGGATCCGGGACGGACCGCCCACGGTTGCCGCTGCTGCAGCGGCAGCGGAAAGCTGCATGAAGCGGCGACGCGACATCGTTCTTTGGCTTTTCATTTGCATGTCTTATGCTCCATTGTGACAGACGTTGCGGATTAACGCTATTGGAGAAATCCATTTTCTGTTTAAAATTGGGATTTCAGATTTCGCATACCAGCATTCCCTATTAATCCGCATCCCACATTCCGCAATCCAATCATTTGCATTTCGCCGGGGATGGGGAATCAAAGGCATGTCCCCATAAATGCGCATAAATATCGGTTCGGTCTTTTTCCGAGAGCTGAGCCCACTCCTTGCTGCATGCCAATTTATCAATATTTTTAAAAACCTCATCCCACTGAGCTTGGGTTTTATCGATGGGGCTCAGAGGTTTTGCTGAGCCGTCCTCGCAATGGCAGGTCCGGCAGTTTTTCCGGAAAAGATACTTTCCCTTGCGGGCATTGCCTTTGTCGGCCGCAATGACGGTACCGATGGCAGCGACTACAAAAAATAGAATGATTAAAACAGAACCAATTCTTTTGAGCATTTTTACCTCCTTCGTTCAGTTAATATCAATCGACCGGATGAATCGGAATTGACGACTTAGCATATAATATTTTGGATTGGACATTGAATACTTTGGGATTCTTCAAAGTTAGCAAATGCTTATAAAATGACAAGGCGAAACGACAGCCACAAATATTCAATTTTCAATAATCAACATTCAATTGTTTGTGGCGCTTACAGCATGGGCTACGCCGAGCCCAAGCTTGTCAAATCTGCCGCCGCTTTCAATAGGATCGCCATCGTAGCCCAGCGCCCGGTAGTCGATGTAGTTGGTTTTTCCGATTAAATCGGCCACATCCCGACCCCTTCTCGCAAGGGATTCAAAATCCATTCCTTTGTGAACCAGTTCCTTGAAGCTTACATCAGGCCGCTCCTGGTGGCATTTGCCGCAATACGGCGCTTTGGCCAGAGTGGGGTGACACTCAGCACAGGAAAGCGCCTGCTCTTTGGGCACAACCTCATGGGTCAGGCCCCAGTACATGATCGTTTCCACAAACTCGTATTGGCCGCTGTAGGCCAGTCCGGCCGATTTCATGCCGTCACGTGAAGCTTTGTCCCAATCCCAATGCTTCCAGTATCCTTTCCATAGCTTGGGAGCGATCAGGTATTTATAAATTGCATCGCTGATCTGTTTGCCGCGATGAACTTTGAAGGGATATATCCGGGAGGCCGGGTCTTTAAAGCCACCCACCGGCTTGGTTAATTCGGTTAAGCCGTTTTCGTTGATGCGATCACCGAGAAGATATCGCTTAACGGTACCGTTATACCACAGGTAGGTCGGCTTGACCGCTTCTTTCCATTGAAAATCACCTTTCTTTTTATCGTAAGTCGGCTTTCCATATTTATCGACCGGCTTTTTGCAATCCTGTCCGGCGGTCGACCAATCCCAGAAAATTTTGGTTGGATTGCTCTTGGAGTAAACCGGAATGTGGCAGGTCTGACAGGCCACATGCTGGGTGTGCTTATTTAAATGGTGATCGATCAGTTCACTGCCGATGTGGGGTCTGTCCGTATGGCAATACTCACAGGAAAGATCCCCTTCGACAGCCGCCACGGATATGCTGCGCCCAGAAATCATATGATTGCGGGTTTTATGACAGTCCTGGCATCTAAAATTCAACCCCCCTTCGGCAACGCCCATATGGACGTCATGGTCCCTGCTGGGTTTGGACAATACGGAGCTCATGTCGCCGTGTTTGACGGCATCGCCGCCGCCGCCGCGAAAATGGCAGTTCGTTCCGCAGGTGGCCCGGCTGGGCCGGCCCACATTCCGAGCAACCGCTATCAAATCCACATCCTTGGCCGGAAACCCGGCGGCCGGGGGTGCTTTCCGATACGTTCCCGTGGTGTCGTGGCAGACCAGACAATCGATTTTGTTCGGATCGTTGAAATCAAAGTTGGCATCCTTCCAGCCATATCCGATGTGACAGCTCGTACAACGGGGCCAATTGCCGTTCAGGTTAATGCAAAAATTATTGATCGTATTACTGCGTTTTCCAAGATCAACGCGTTTTTCATGCCCTACCGTATAGGGTGATGCGCCGTGCCATTTCCAGTGGGCCGTTTCCAGTATGGCTTTACCTTCCAGTTGATGGCAGGAGAGGCAGTTTTGGGTTACTGCCAGAGCATCCACCCTGCCCTGGAGTTTAACCAGCTTGTTGTGATCCGGAACGTTTTTGGCATGGCATGCCAGACAATCTGTTGGCGCCCGAGTATCCAGCGCTCGGGCCACCGGTCCTCGTACCATGGCGCTGTATAGAATCGGGCCGCGAACATGTGGGACCTGTTCGGATTCCTGATGACAGTCCATGCAGAGTTGATGATAGGCCCCCTTCAATCCGGGCGTATTCAGCTGCTGGGGATTAAACGGACGACCATGGCAGATGGCACAGCCTGCGGGTGTCACCTGATTTTGCTGCAGGCTGACAAGGGTCACCGGCTCGCCGTATGTATCCCCATCCTCACGGGGAGTGCGATGGTGACAGATGGTGCAATCTCCTAAAACATTGGCATGCTTGCTGTGCATGAAACGAACCGCTTCATACAGGTCGCTGTCTTTGTTGACGATCGGGCTGTTTAAAACAAGCATTTTAGGTGCATCATTAATCGAGGGGGTAATATCTTTTGTGAGTGGCAGGGATGTCCGGGGCGTGGGTGTGGCCAATGAACCGGCTTCAACCGGACCTTGGAGTAAGGGCAGTGCGGCGAGGGCAAACAAAACCAGCACCGTTGTAGACATCTTTTTGGGATGGGCGCCCAGGACCGGAAAGATAAACACGAACACCCGATACAAAAACATAAGGGTGGCGATCAGACCAACGGTGATGAAAATTTCCCCCAGGGCCGGAAAATATGCCACCAGCTTATAGGGCGGTGTGAAGCTGACCACAAACACATTTACGCGATTCAGAAGAATGCCCAGCACAAAAGCTGTTGATGCAAAAAACAGCCAGCCCGCCGATCGCCGCACTCTCTTAGAAAGCAAAAGCACAAAGGGCAAAATGACGCCGAAAAGCACCTCAACGATGAAGGCATTCGTCTGATAGGTACCGTCCAGCAAATAAATATAGGTGCCGCGAGCCAACATGTCGCCCAATTTTAAGGCGAGGTAGATGCCCATCAGAAGGGGCATAAATTTGGCTAACGGCGTAAGGACTTCCATTTCGGGTTTGCGGCCGAATGATTTTGACACCAAAATGGATTCAAAGGCCACCATCGGATACCCTGCTGCAAAAGCGGAAAGCAAAAACAACAGGGGCAAAATCGGTGTGTACCACAAAGGATGGACTTTGTACGGGGCGATCAACATCAATGAACCCAGGCTGGATTGATGAAGGCAGGATAAAACGATGCCGGCAATGATGAAAAGAAACATAACCTTGCCCAAAATGGTGTCAGCAATGGATAAGCACTTTTCACAGAAGTTGTTCAGAGCCGACAGCAAACCGGGCAGTTTCACTCGGCCCCTAAAACGCTCCACTACGATCGGGATAAATTCAATGTACAGCACATTTAAATAAATCATCACGCACATGGCCACTTCAAACAGAACCGAATTACCGTTCCAGTTGAACATCGGGCTGTATATGTTCCAATAACGACCGATATCCACCAGAAGCCCCAGCACCACAAAAGTGTAGCCCAACATGGCAGTCAGCAAAGCCGGGCGTATAACGGCATGATACTGGTCGCGGTTAAAGACGTAAGCGATGGCACCGGTCGTAAATCCACCGGCAGCCAGAGCCACTCCAGTAGCGACGTCGACACCGATCCAGATTCCCCAGGGAAACTGATTGTTCAGGTTGGCAACTTTACCAATACCAAAAAGAAAGCGCGCCGCGCCAAATGCCAGCCCAATTGCCATCAGCGCCAACATGACCATTACACCGGGCGTCAAAAACCGCTCCTCTTCAACCGGCGTAGCGTCCGTATGGATATTCATCGCAGGTCTCCTCTTTCAGCGGTTTCACCGGTTGAAACTTCTCTGGTTCCCTTTAAATAGCCGGTTAACCACATGATGCCCCCGAGTGCAGCATACAGAATGATCGGGGCGGCAAAGTATTGGAACAGGCCGTGCTGAATAGCTTCGGTTAGCCTCGGCGGAGCTTTGTTGCCCAGCTTTGGAAAACCGATTGTCTCAAAAGGCTCCGAGGCAAGATACAACCAGGAGGTACCACCGACCTCCTGCTCACCGTAAATGTGATCCACATATTTGCCGGGATGATTTTTCATTCTCCAGCGGGCCAGCTTCAAGAGTTCGGACTTTTCCCCGAAAGTGATGACTTCCCGCGGGCAGACCTGGGCGCAGGCTGGAAGCCCGCCGTCTTTGATATCAGCGTCGCAGAAGGTGCACTTTCGCACCGCAGGCGTCAATGGATTATGATATTCGTAAGCCGGAACTTGAAACGGACAGGCGACCATGCAATAACGGCAGCCGATGCATTTGCCGGCGTCATATATAACAGAGCCATTGGGCTGCTTGGTGAGTGCCCCCACAATGCAGGCCGACACACAGGAGGGGTCGTTGCAGTGCATGCACTGAAACTTGACAAAGGTTGGACGGGTGCGCCACGTCAAAGTGCCGATGTGCTTGGGGTAGTATTTATTGACGACTGTATAGGTTGTTTCATCCATACGTCTTTCGTTTTCAAGCACAGTCATCTCTTCAAAGGATTCTTTGGGTTTGGGCAGATGATGTCGATCATTGCAGGCTTGCTCACATTTACGGCACCCAACGCACAGTGTTGTATCCACCAGGCACCCATACGAATCTTCTGCAATGACAGGAGCCTGGGAAGCCCTGGCCGTCGGGTCGGTTTTTACGAGCGAAGCAGTCGTCAGCGCTCCAGATATTTTAAAAAAGTGTCTCCGGCTTATATCCATGACGATTCTCCAACTCACTCTTTATGGATGAAAACTCGATAAAGATCGTCTTCCTGTTGCTGTTGGATATGGGTACCTTCACAACGGCAGGCAATCATAAGAATATTTTTGACGACATCAGGGTCATGGGATATGACTTCCAAAACGTCATATGCGCATAGCTGATCAAACGCATTTTTAAATTGAAGAAGACACACAGGCCATGCGACCCCGATGAGATCAAGTTCTGATTTACCTGGCATTTTCGTTTCCATGCCGCAAAAGTGGTTATTGATATGCTGATTATGCACATAAAGTATCTGCAACTGGCATGCCGGAAACGGAGAACGGCTGAATTAGATTATAGATCGCTGAAATTATTTATGATACAATAACGGTACTTTCTACTTGCACCATCGAAGGGGTCAATGATATTTAAACAACTGTTTAACTGTTTAAGCAACTGTTTAAACAGTTCCTACACTTACCAGCGACTGCCATTTCAAAAGGACAGTTGAATCGACCGCAATGAGGACAGGGCAAATGATATGAATGAAAAAGAAATCAACCGCTACTGGAAAAAGATCATCAACACCATGAATGATGGTTTGATGCTGGTTGGGCGAGATGGCGCCATTCTTATGGTCAACAAGGCATTTGAGCAGCTTACGGGATATGCGGCTGATGAGATCGTTGGAAGATCTTGCACCGTATTGGATTGTGATGCCTGTGAACGGATAATTAAAAAGGAAGGCGATCATTGGCAGTGCGGCCTTTTCGAACCTGGACAGAGGGACATAAAACGCTGTCGCTGTGTGATTACTAAAAAAGACGGCACTCTGTTGCCGGCCCTTAAAAACGCGTCGGTTTTGAGGGATGATCAGGGCAATGCCCTGGGAACAGTGGAAAACCTTGCGGACCTGTCCGAGCTTGACAGATTGGATCAGGAAGTCGATCAGCTTTCACGCCAGCTGGATCAAAGTGGCGGTTTTCACGGTATCCTCGGAAATTCGGCCATCATGCAAAAGACATTCGAGATCATTCAAAAGGCGGCACTCAGCGACGCCCCGGTCATTATCTATGGTGAAAGCGGCACCGGAAAAGAACTGGTTGCGAGAGCGATTCATCGATTAGGCCGCCGCAAGGAAGGACCCTACGTTCAACTGAATTGCGCGGCTTTAAACGAGGCACTTTTAGAAAGCGAGCTCTTCGGCCATGTAAAAGGCGCGTTTACCGGTGCCTATCGCCACCGGCGGGGGCGCTTTGAAGCGGCCAACGGTGGTGACATTTTTTTAGATGAGATCGGAGATGTGCCCCTGTCCATTCAGGTGAAACTGCTGCGCGTCCTTGAAGCCAAGCAAATTGAACGTGTGGGGGATCACAAGCCGTTTTCGGTTGACGTGCGCATCATTACGGCAACAAATAAAAATCTTGAAGATCTGATCGCCCGCAAACGGTTTCGCGAAGATTTTTTCTTTCGTATCAATGTCTTTCCGATATTTCTGCCACCATTGCGGAATCGCAGTGAAGACATTCCGCTTCTGGTCAATTCATTTATTGCTCGTCTGCAATCGGCAACCGCGAAAAACATAATCGGATTGACTTCTCTTGCCATGGAACGGTTTATGGCATATCAGTGGCCGGGGAATGTCAGAGAGCTAAAAAGCGCTTTAGAATTCGCCTTTGTAGTCGCCGAAGATGGGTTGATCGACCTTGATCAGTTGCCACCCAACATTGCCGCCGCAGAAGGCATACGGCAACATCGTAATCGAGGCATCAGTGATTTATTTGCGCATAATGGTTATCGTCAGACATTGTCTTCGCTATCGCTTTCACCCCAAAGCGCCGAGAAAAAAGCCCTGATTGATGCTTTACAGCAAACCCGGGGCAATCAGACCCAGGCTGCAAGACTGCTCGGCGTAAACCGAGTGACCGTTTGGAATCGCATGAAAAAAT
>JASFJF010000164.1:0-8032 GCA_050122255.1 Desulfobacterales bacterium | reverse complement strand
TGAGAGCCTAAACTGCACTGGAAAATAGCGGTTATTCAGGTTTTTGTGACAACAGAAGCGGACAATGCGCCCGGGCCGCAGGTGATGCCGCCGCCCGGGTGGCTGCCGCTGCCGCACAGATACAAACCCTTGATGGGTGTACGATAGCGGGCGCATTCCGGGGTAGGCCTTAAAATCAACTGATCCAGGGCGTGCTCACCGTGCAGGATATGCCCCCGCACCAGACCGTATCGCTGTTCCATATCAACCGGAGATAAGACTTGCCGGGCAACCATCGAATCGGCCAGCCCGGATGCATACTGCGCCAACGTATTGACGACCGTATCTCCCAGTTTTTCAATCTGGTGCTTGTTCCAGCGTGTTTGTAAGCTGTAGGGCACAAAATGCACCAAAATTGAAACCACGCTGTGCCCCGCCGGCGCCAGATCGGGATCTGACACGGTGGGGATATGGATATCGAGAATGAGGTCCGTTGAAAACCGGCCGTGCTTGCAGGCGTCGAAGGCTTTTTCGATGTGGTTCAGATGGTGACCCGTGCGGGCAAAAGCAATTTTTTCGCCTGAACGGCCGTTAAATTCGAGTCGGTTATTGAGCGCCAGATTTACTTTGGCGGTTGTTCCGACTCCGCGGATATGTTGTACGCGTTGTACGTGCCAGTTTTCAATCTGATTTCCCGGCACCAGATCCAAAAAAGTATGCCGGGGGTCGCAGGAAGCCGCCACAATGGCAGCTTGAATCGGCTCACCGTTCTTTAACATCACCCCCTTGACCTGTTCATTGCCAATCCGTATTTTTGCGACCTCCGAATCGGTTCGAATCTCACCCCCTCGGGATAGAACGGCCTTTTCAAGAGCCCTGATCAGCGAGCGCGGTCCACCTTCGAGCCTGTATTTTGCGGTGCACTCCCACAATAGCAAGTTAACGGCTGAACCCGGGCTCCAGGGGCCAACAAAGTTGCCGATTAAGCCGGCATTGGCCAATGCCGCCTTTAGACGATTATTGTCAAACCATTCATTGAGCCAGTCCGCAACACACATGGGGGCAATGCGCATCAAATCCAGCATGGTGGACTTGCCTAAGCGCCGGAGTGCAAAACCGGTTTTAAAAAGATCCCATAGCGAGCGCCCATTCGGCGAATCGGTTGCCGGCGGAAGCCGGTCAAAAATGTGATTGACCGCCCCGGCTACGTGCCTGATAAATTTGCGGTACTGGCGATATTGGGTGGCATCTTCGGGTGAATAAAAATGGATTTCTTTGGCGGTTCGACGCTCTTTGCTGCCCAGAAGAATTCCCCGATCTTCAGGATCCAATGCCAGAAAGGATGGCCTTCCCGGGCGAATTTCCAGGCCATGTGACTTTAAATCAAGGCTCTTGACAACCTGGGCCCGAACCTGGCCGCTATCGTGCAAAACGCCGGCTGTGTGATATCCAGGGTGAAATTCCTCACCGGCCGCCAGGCCGCCGATGGTACTGCGCCGTTCGAGGACCAGAACCTTGCGCCCCTGTTTGGCCAGCAAAGCAGCGGTGGTTAAACCATTATGGCCGGCACCGATCACGATTACATCGTAGCCATTATTTGCTGATATTCCCATACTTGATTTGTGTTTCTATTTTTCCATTCATAAGGGTTCCTGTATTTTAATGTTTAGATGCCAGGTTCCAGCTTTGCAAATCGACCCTGACATCTGAAACCTGACACCCGAAATCTTATTGCGGGCCCGACAGCTGAAAGCGTCTTTAATTGACGCATAACCCTAAACCAAAAATCAGTAACATCGGCCTGAGTCCGAAAGTATCAGGATTGAAGCAGACTTTTGGCTGCCAGTTCGCCAGGGGCGCCCATGATGCCCCCGCCCGGGTGAACGCAGGAACCGCACATCCAGAGGTTATCTATGGGCGTCTGATAGCGCGACCAGCCGGAAACCGGGCGAAACGGGCCCAACTGCTCGAGGCTCAATTCTCCCTGAAAAATATTGCCCTCGGTTAAACCCACGTCCTGCTCCAGATCCCAGGGTGTGATGACCTGACGGTGCAGGATGCTGTCTTTAAGATTCGGGCAATATTCAGCCAGCGTATCGACCACCGTATCCCCCAATGCTTCCCGTTTTGCCGGCCACTTTGCGGCACCTTCTTTTAGGTGGTAAGGCGCATACTGGACGAAAATCGAAATTACATGTTTGCCCGGCGGTGCGAGGGTGGGATCCGTCAAGGAGGGAATGACGATATCCAAAAAGGGGCGTTTTGAAAAATCGCCATATTTGGCATCATCATAGGCTTTTTCAAGGTACTCAACACCCGGGGCGATGGTGATGTCGCCGCGCAGATGGGGCCCGTCCCCGGGTTTGCAGCTGAAATCCGGCAGGCGGTCTACAGCCAGATTCACTTTGGCGGAGCTGCCTCTGAATTTAAAACGCTTAAGGCGTTGCACAAAATCAGCATCCAGATGCTGTTCACCCACTAGTTTGAAAAATGTTTGATGGGCATCGGTGGCCGAGATGACGCTTTGGCTTTTGATTTCATACCCACCGCGGACGACCACGCCGACAGCTTTTCCTTGTCTGAGGATAACCTGCTCTACTGCCGCTTCGGTACGGATGTCGGCACCGTACGATCGAGCGGCGCGTGCACACGCCAGGCTAACCCCTCCGGTACCGCCCTTGGAAAATCCCCATGAGCGAAAGGCCCCGTCGATTTCACCCATGTAATGGTGCAGCAGAACATAAGCTGTTCCCGGAGATTGCACGCCCAAAAAGGTGCCGATAATGCCACTGACCGACATAGGTCCAATCAGGCGATCGGATTCAAACCACAAGCTTAGAAATTCAACGGCGCTCATGGTCATCAGTTTGGTGAAAATATATTTATCGCCATCGGCCAGCGCTTTGAAGCGCCGTCCCAAACCCAGCAATTTGGCCAGTTCGCTGATTCTCAGAGAGGCCAGATCCGGGGCCGGTGAGTCTATCAGGTGTTTAATAAAACTGGCCATTTGCGTCATGGCTAATGAGAAAAGGGGCACCATTTCCGCATCGGTTGAGCTGAAGCGTGCGATTTCACGCCGGGTGGTCTCCGGGTCACCGCATCGCGTCATGGATTCCCCATCGGGAAACGGCGTGAAGGTGCATTCCAGCGGGATCACCTGGTAGCCGTGCCGGGTCAGTTCGAGCTCACGGACGATATGCGGACGAAACAGGCTGACGACATAAGAGTAAACCGAAAACGTAAACCCCGGATATATCTCATCGCTGGCAGCCGCCCCTCCCAGGATATGTCTATTTTCCAATACCAGAACCTGCTTGCCGGCTTTAGCCAGGTAGGCTGCGCAAACGAGCCCATTATGTCCCCCACCCACTACAATGGTATCATAACGTTTAGCCGGGATATCCGAATGAAACGCTGGTGCAATTGGATCCATACGATCAGCGCCTTTTGTGTTCGGGGTTATAAAACGGCATTTTTGCAACCACCGCAGTTACGGTTTCGCGCTGGTATTCCACGGTATATTCGATTTTGAGCGTCGTGCCGGTCTTGGCGTATGGAGTTTCTATGGACGCCAGCACCAAATTTTTTTTGAGCAGGGGTGACCAGGCGCCGCTGGTGGCTTTACCGATTTGGCGGCGGCCGTTGTTATCATAAACCGGCACGCCGCTTCGCCAGGCACCCGGGTGCACCTCTACGGGCAACCCATGTTTGGCATAAAGCGCTTCCTGTCCATCCCAGTCTAGCTCGAGTCCGACGAGGGCAAGCTGTGGTCCGTCTGCCTGCTCGGCTTTTAGCGACCGCTGACCGCAAAACGGCTCTCGATCAAGGTCGACTGTCCAACCTAAGCCCAGCTCATACGGCGTTGATTTTTGGGATTCGATCAGACAATGGGCTGCGTTGTGAAACTCGACCCCATTTAAAATCAGGCCGGCCTCAATTCGTGCAATATCCAGAACGTCCAGCCCAAAGGGTTGCAGCAAATAAGGTTTTCCGGCTGACATGAGAACATCCCAGAGGGGCAGTGCATTCGTATTGTCCACCCACAGCTCGTACCCTAAATCACCGGTGTATCCGGTGCGCGATATCAGCACCTGCATGTGATCGAGCTGCGCATACGCCATGCCATAATACGGTAGCGCATCCATATCGACATCTGTGATCTGCTTTAGGATGTCGCTGGATGTCGGTCCCTGAATCGCAACGGCAGCGATATTGGCGCTGATATCTTCCAGCATGACGTTAAAACCGTGTCTGAATTGATTAAACCAGGCCAGCATCGGCTCAGCAGTATGCACCCGCAAGCGGTCGGTATCCAGACGAAACACGGTTCCGTCATCGATAATCTTGCCGAAATCATCACACCAGCAGCAATAGCCGACTCGGCCGATGGGGATGTCTTCAATATTCTTGGTCATGATGCGGGACAAAAACGCAACTGCATCCGGCCCACTAACTTCATATTTAAACAGTGGGCTGATATCTATTATGCCAGCAGCATGCCTCAGGCTGTAATATTCACCGTCGTTGGGCAGGCTATAGGAAGACACGGCACAATAGCCGGCCCAATCGGCCCATTTGTAACTGGTGCACAAAGCGGCGGTTCTGTCGTGAAATGGCGTTGGTATTGGCATCTTTTTCAAGGTTCAGGTTTCGGGTTTCAGGTGTCTGGGACATAAGTTTCAAATAAAATAGCCATGGAAACCTTGCGGCCTTTATTGTTGCTGAGTTTAATCGTCAGCGACTGGAAACCCAAGACGTGACACCTGAACACTGACCCCGACTTTAATTTCTGATGGTATCAGTGAACTCCAAAGTCCTGCTCAAGTTTAAAACCGGGTGCTCAAAGTTGTGCGGTTGCGATATCCGGGTTGCCTGGAGTTGTCAAGTTATTTTTAAATCGAAAAGACTGATTGACAAGCGATTTTTGACCCATTAAATTTGATAACGCCTGAATCGAACAGCCTGAACCCACAAAATAAAACGCGGATATTCTGCAATGTCGAAGTCAAGATGAAAAATTTTCTATCTGAGTGGAGGTTGATATGCCGTATGATCCGGAAAAAGATGTCGTATTAAAAAAGTGGAAATGTGATGAAACCGGTTTGGTGGTTTCTATCAATCAATATGGTGAGAGTGAGCCAAAGGTTCAAATTGGGCCTCGGATTCTACTTAAAAAGGATGGCAGCGAGAGAGCGCCGGTAAAAGCCGGTCGGCTGTCCATCGAGGATTTAATGTGGTTGTACGATATCATTGATGAGGTTAAAGATGAACTGACCGCTTTGCAGAAACCACAATGATTTCTATTGGTTTTCAGTGTATCGTTTATCGTGTCGGCATTTCGATCATCATGCCTAAACACAAAATAACGATTCACAAATAGTTGTCCGAAAGACTTCTCTGGTTGCAATAATCAATCAGACAGTCTGGGATAGTGACTTTTAATGAGCCAGAACGATGGCATTATATCTCCCAAAAAGGGGAAACACTCCCCTGAGCTGGGACCTGTGGCAGTGATTTCCGGAACTGAGACGGATCTTTTTCTGCTCTGCGATTTATTTGATTTTGATGCTGATGATTACCGAAAGCTCTTTACCAGTCGTCTGTATGTTTCGGGCAGGTCGGCCGGCGGGGCATCATTATGCGGCCCGCTGGTCGGCGCACCCTATGCGGTTATGGTGATTGAAAATCTAATCGCATGGGGGGCCGAAAAAATCTTTTTCATAGGCTGGTGTGGTTCAATTTCACCGCAGGTTAGGATCGGCGATATTGTTGTGGCGACATCGGCCTTTATTGATGAAGGCACATCCGAGCATTATCAGCCCAATGAGAATCGTCGTTCATACCCTTCCGGACAGTTGGTCGATGCGCTCACCACCGAGATGACTCTGGCGCAAATCAAGTTCCATAGCGGGGCAATCTGGACAACGGATGCGATATATCGTGAAACGCGTCACAAAGTGGAAACTTATCAGCGTCTGAACGCCTTGGCGGTTGAGATGGAAATTTCGTCTCTGTGCACGGTGGCCCGATATCGCAGAGTCGATCTGGGTGCGCTGGCCGTGGTCTCAGATGAATTGACTTCTTTTAAATGGCGCCCCGGTTTCAAAATCAAAGAATTCAAACGCGGCCGCCAGGCGGCCTGTGAGGCGATTAAATGCGTATGCCAGAAAATGTGAATCCTCAAATCATAGAGGAAGTCCGGGCGCTCAGGTCGGCTCTGCACCGGCATAATTACCGCTATTACGTAATTGATGATCCCGAAATTTCGGATGCCGAGTATGATCGCCTGATGCAAAAGCTGATGCGGCTGGAGGAAAAATACCCGCAGCTGCGGCGGCCGGATTCTCCTACGGTCCGCGTAGGTGCACCGCCGCTGGAAAAATTCGATTCGGCGACTCACACCATTCCGATGTTGAGTTTGGATAATGGGTTTAATGACGAAGACATCCTGGAATTTGACCAGAGAGTCAGACGGAATCTGGGTGAACCCGATAATCTGTACTACACGGCGGAGCCCAAAATGGACGGTGTCGCCGTTGAACTCATATATGAAAATGGAAAACTGGTTGCGGCTACCACACGTGGCGACGGCCAGACCGGCGAGGTCATTACGGACAATGTTAAAACGATTCAAACCGTTCCGCTGGTGATGCAATCGGATCCAGCAATCGCGGTACCGCCCAGATGTGAGATCAGGGGAGAAGTATTTATCGGCCTGGAAGCGTTTAAACGCCTGAATCGGGAGCGCATCCGTCAGGAAAAGCCGCCATTTGCCAACCCCAGAAATGCTGCAGCCGGATCTCTACGGCAATTGGATTCGAAAATTACCGCCACCCGGCCGCTGGAGGTATTTTTTTACGGGGTGGGGCTCATTGAAGGCGCTGCTTTTGATTCGCACGGAGAGCTGTTGGCGGTACTAAAGCAGTGGGGCTTCAGGATAAATCCGCTCGTTCGTTCAGGCGTTTGCATTAAAGCGGCCCTGGATTATTACCGGGAATTGAACGAAAAACGCCACCGGCTTGCCTACGATATTGACGGCGTTGTCATTAAGGTCGACCGTATTGCCCTGCAACAACAGCTGGGGGCCACCTCACGAAGCCCAAGATGGGCTATTGCGTACAAGTTTAAGGCCGTACAGGAAACGACAACCATCGACACGATAGAAGTTCAGGTGGGGCGCACGGGTGTGCTAACACCTGTGGCCCATTTACAACCGCTAAACATTGGCGGGGTTCGGGTCAGCCGGGCGACCCTTCACAATCAGGATGAAGTTGAAAAAAAAGATGTCCGCATAGGAGATCATGTCCTGGTGCAAAGAGCTGGAGACGTTATACCGGAAGTTGTCAAGGTTATCGCTTCGAAAAGGGATGGCAGCGAAACTGTATTTAAGATGCCTGACAAGTGTCCGGTTTGCGGCTCTAAGGTGATACGTATGCAAGGAGAGGCAGCCACACGGTGCATCAACTCAAGCTGTTCTGCCCAGGTAAAAGAGCGGATCAAACACTTTGCTTCGAAAAGCGCATTTGATATTGACGGCCTAGGCAAAAAACTCGTTGATCAGCTTGTCGATAAAAATCTGCTTTCTTCAGTTGCCGATGTATTTAGGTTGAATGAATCTGTCCTCAGTGAATTGGATAGAATGGGCGCCAAATCAGCAGCAAATCTGATAGGTGCCATCGAAAACGCCAAAACCATTGATTTAGCCCGTTTTCTCTTTGCTCTTGGGATTCGGCATGTCGGTGAACACGTGGCCGCAGTGCTAGCCGATTATTTTTTAACCTTGGACCCGTTAATGAACTGTTCCCGGGAAGAACTGGAAGCCGTTGACGGTATTGGTCCGGTTGTGGCCGCCAGTATTACCCAATTTTTTGAACAGCAGAGCAATCGACGTATTATTGATCAGCTGTTGGCCAGCGGTGTTCAATTGGAATCTCCCGTTCCGAAGAAAGCCGGTCGACTCGACGGCCGAATTGTCGTGCTGACGGGCAAGCTCGAGGAATTTACCCGTTCCCAGGCCAAGTCACTGATTGAAGCAGCCGGCGGTAAAGTCAGC
>JASFJF010000163.1:0-8097 GCA_050122255.1 Desulfobacterales bacterium | reverse complement strand
TCATCAATGAAAATGATACAGGGCGCATTTTCTTTGGCCTGCTTAAAGAGGTCTCTGACCCGCGCTGCCCCCAAGCCGACAAACATCTCTACAAACTCTGAACCGCTGAGACTGTAAAACGGCACCTTACTTTCTCCGGCCACGGCTTTGGCTAGCAATGTTTTACCGGTGCCGGGAGGACCTACCAGCAGAATACCACGTGGAATTTGACCACCGATTTGCGTAAAGCGTTCAGGTTCTTTCAAAAAATCGATTATCTCAACCAATTCCTGTTTGGCCTCGTCGACGCCGGCGGCGTCACTAAAGCGCACCTGTACGTCATCGTCCATGTATATCTTAGCCTTATTTTTGCCGAGCGTCATAAAGCTGCCTTGCTGGTTTTGAAAGCGCCTCATTATAAAAAGCCAGATACCGACTAAAAGCAATATTGGAAATATCCAGGATAAAAGTGTTGGCAAAAACGTTGACTGGATTCTACCTGTGTACTCAATGCCGTTTTGATCCAAAATGTCTGATATTTCGCCGTCCACCCTTACGGTCTCAAAGGACTGACCCTGTTCTGACGTGCTGTTTTCGGTAAACATTTTGCCACGGATGATATTGTCGGTTACCGCCACTTCTGAAACTTTACCTTCCCGGGCAAGTTTCAGGAATTCACTGTACGCTATCGTCTGTGTAACAGCATTTGAAGAAATATTGTTTAACAGAACGATCGTCAGCCAGATACCGCCAATGATGGCCAGTGTTTTTATTCTATTTTGATTTTGCATCGGTCTGCTCCTCTCACAATAAATCGTGCGAATCGATGTATATCTTGGCAATGAATATTTTCAGAACTTAAATAGCGTGCGATTCTAAACGATTACATACTGGATGAACTTTCGATGGCTAATACGTTCTGCTGTATTGGACGCCCACTTGGATTCGCTTGTTGCTGGCAATCCGCATTATCGTCATCAGATAGCAGGCCGACATCGAGCGCCTCATCGATTCGATCAACCAGAATGAATTGTAAGTCTTTACGGATCTCATCGGGTATGTCTTCCAGGTCCCGTTCGTTGCGCTTGGGTAAAATGACAGTTTTGAGTCCGGCGCGGTGGGCAGCCAGCACTTTCATTTTTATACCGCCCACGGGCAGCACTCGGCCACGCAGCGTTACCTCCCCGGTCATCCCGGCATCACTGCGAACTTTACGCTTGCTGAATAAACTGGCCAGTGCCATGACCATCGCGATACCTGCGGATGGACCATCTTTGGGAATGGCGCCCGCCGGCACATGTAAATGAATGTCTGAGATCTCAAAATCTTGCGGTTCGATTCCCAACGGATCTGATTGCGACTTAATATAGCTGTACGCTATCTGAGCGCTTTCGCGCATGACGTCACCCAGTTGGCCGGTTAATTTCAGTTTGCCGTTACCATGCATTTGAGTTGCCTCGATGAACAGAATATCGCCTCCGGTTGCTGTTACGGCCAAGCCGGTGGCCACTCCGGGCAGGTCAATGAGCTCTGATGCTTCAGTCTCGAACTTTTCTTTCTTCAGAAAGTCTGTCACGTGTCCGGACGTTACCATAAAGTGCGACCAGCCATTGGTTGTCAGGTGGACGACGCACTTGCGGCATATGGCGCCTATGAGCCGTTCCAGCTGGCGCACACCGGATTCTCGGGTGTAGCTGTTGATGATTTTACGAACAGCCTCATCCATAAATGTGATATCATTGTCGTCCAGACCATGACTTTCAATTTGCCGCGCTATCAAGTGGTGCTTGGCGATTTGAAGTTTTTCAAAATCAGTGTAGCCGTCCACCTGTATAATTTCCATGCGATCCTGCAAAGGAGGCGGGATAGATTCCAGCTGATTGGCTGTTGCGATAAACATGACATCGCTTAAATCAAAATCCACGTTCAGGTAGTTGTCACGAAATGCTGCATTTTGGGCTGGATCCAAAACTTCCAGCAATGCGTTGCTGGGGTCTCCGCGCCAGTCTGCTCCGAGTTTGTCAACCTCATCGAGCATAAAGACCGGATTACGTGTGCCGGCCCGCTTGATTGCTTGAATAATCCGTCCGGGCATGGCGCCGATGTAAGTGCGTCTGTGGCCTCGGATTTCGGCTTCATCTCGTACGCCGCCTAAACTCATACGAGTGAATTCGCGCCCCATGGCGCGCGCAATGCTCTGGCCCAGACTGGTTTTGCCGACTCCCGGAGGTCCGGCAAAGCATAATATGACGCCAGCTCCTGACGCTAAAGTAGGCTTGGTTTTAGAAGTCCCTTCCTCGCGACGGATTTTTAACAAGTTTCGGACCGACAAAAACTCAATGATGCGATCCTTAACATCGTGTAAACCGTAGTGGTCTGCTTCTAAAATGTCACGCGCGGCAACAATATCGCTTTGATCACCGCTTACATTGTTCCAGGGTAAATCCAGCAACCATTCTATATACGTTCTGACCATCGCGTACTCAGCAGACTGGGGGGTCATTTCGGCAAAGCGATCCAACTCTTTAAGAACTTCAGCCCGCGCTTCGTCACTCATAGCTGAATTTTCAAGCCGCTTTCTCAACTCAGCAGCTTCAGAGTCGTCTGCGTCCGACTCTCCCAACTCACTTTTAATGGCTTTTAGCTGCTGCCGCAGGTAGTAATCTCGCTGAGACTTGTTCATTTCGTCATGAACATTGCTCTGAATTTTTTTGCCCAGCTCAAGGACCTCTTTTTCATGGGACAAAATTGTTACCAATTTTTGCAACTTTATTTTCAGATTATCAATTTCCAAAATTTTTTGTCGCTTCTCGAATTCGATGTCAGAATAGGCAGCCGCAATGTAGGCCAGGTGCAAAGGATCCTGGATATTAGACAGTGCTTCGGCCGCCTCCTTGGGTGCTGTCGTCGATAGTGAGAAGACCGCTTTGCAAAGATTTCGTAAGGTACGATGAAGTGCTTCTGTTTCCATATCCATCTGCGTAAATTCGGGAGCCAGCTTGATTTCAGCCTTTAGATACGGTTTTTCCGAAAGCCATCGCACCACCCTGAAGCGTTCTAATCCCTCAATAACGATTATGGTGGTATCTTCAGATGCCCGCGTAACAAAGGCAATCTTGGCTACACTTCCAATCTTATAGGCCTGCTCTGTTATGGGTTGATCCGATTCGTTATCGGGTATAGCAACGATTCCGATACGACGATCTCCCTTTAGAACTGTTTCCAGCAAAACTGCAGAGTCGGATTTAACGGCTATTGATGTGTGAAGCGTTGGGAAAACGACCTGATTTTTTAATGGTAGGATCGGCAAAGTCTTTTCCGATTCATTATTGTCTAATACTATCAGCGCTTTATCTTTTGCAGCTGTCTTGTCACTATCCATTTTATTATTCCCTTTTTGCAATTATTTTAGACATATTCTAAACAAAATTTTGACAATGTCAAAAAAATTATTAAAATATCCCCATGAAAAATTTAAGCGCTCAAAAAATATGCACCATAAAATACGCCGCCAACAAGTCGGGTCTATCACCAGCCCTGATCCGAATTTGGGAAAGTCGTTACCAGGCGATTGAGCCTGCCCGCACGCCTTCAAAAAGAAGGCTGTTTAGCAAATCCGATATTTTGAGACTGCAACTGCTCAAAAAGGCAGTCGATTCTGGGCATAGCATTTCTCAAATTGCTAACTTGTCATCAAAAGCGCTCATGCACCTTATCAACGCCGACCATGCGGCAGTCGAGGGCAGCAATTACGACATCCGAAAAGAAAATGATGTTGTGCTATTTTACGAAACGGCTTTGGACAGTATTATACGGCTCGATGCGCCTGGGTTGAAATCAACCTTAGAGCAGGCATCGGTTCATTTAACAAAGTTAGAGCTGATTAACGCTGTGATCGTGCCTGTTTGCAAAAGAGTTGGAGAACTGTGGCGGCAGGGGAAGCTCAAAATTATAAACGAACATATGGCCACGCCGATTATTCGGTCCGTTTTGTGGAGATTGCTGGACTCTTTAGAAGTTTCAGATACGGCGCCCCGCATTGTAATTGCCACGCCGCTGAACCATCGGCACGAGCTGGGCGCCCTGACAATTGCGCTTGTGGCGCGCGAATCTGGCTGGAGCTCCTCGTATTTTGGCGCTAGCTTACCGGCAGATGAAATTGCTGCGGCTGCAAAATCCATCAGCGCCCGCGCTGTGGCTTTGAGCATCACTTTTTCATCCAACAAGTACCAGCTTTTAAGCGAAATACGCAAGATACGCGACATTCTATATCGTGATACTGCCTTACTTATCGGGGGGCAGGGGGCCGCGACGATTATGAATCGGCTTGATGGATGTCATGTGCAGTTCATAGAAGACCTGGGGAGTCTGGGAGCAGCTCTGGATAATCTGCTTAAGCGGGATCAAAATTAATTGGATTAGGACCGTGCTTACACCGCACATGCAAGCATCTGGGTAACCAAAATCGGCCTGTTGGACCTTGAGGCTGCAAAGCTAAGATGCAAGGTTAGAATCTGAGCAAACGCAATTAATGACAAACCATTGCCGACGGCTTTGTAGCCTCTATCCGCATTAATTGTCCGTTCGGGTGTTAAATGTTAAGCGTTAGCCGGCAAGCCTCATGCGCAAGCTTATTTTCGAAGACGCGTCAATCAGTGGCTCTTTTATTCAAATAAGTCTCGCCATAATCAATCATTAATTCAAGCCACAAGACCAGGTGATCCGACATTTGCCGTCTTCGCCAGTGATTGCGATAATAAAAGCGGCATTGCTTTTCGCTGCGCTTTTGACCGCTGGTATTAAAGGTAAGCGCATTGTGCGGATCGTTCTCATTTTTGCCGCCCATCATAGCCGAAACGTAGGCCGCATAATCATCTTTGCGATAGACCAGATCAAAATAGTCAAACACGCCGCCGCGACCGGTGAGCGCCAGGTTGTTATCACGCACCTTGAGTGCGATCTGATCATAAAAGCGCCGCTTTTTCCCGACGTTGGTCGGTGGTATATCTTGCAAGGCCGGCGGGATGATAAAACCATTCTGGGTAATGGCTCTATAAGCGGCATTGTCAGGGTCGGCGGCGAATATATTGAAATCGCCGAGCAAAATTAAATTACGGCTCCAAGCCTTCTTGTCTTCACTGCGCATCCTAAGAAATTCGGCCAAAGCTTTAATTTCAGCGACTCGTGCCGGATACTCAGCAATACCCTTGCCCCAGAAGATGTGCACCGTTGACAGCATAAAGCGGAACCAGCCAGCCTCAAAGCCGACAATCGTGGGCGTGCGTGCCAGTTGCTCGGCGGGGGCGATGATTTTGCCGTTTTTATCCTCGATTGGCGGAATCACAATTTCGCCAGCAACACCGCTGAATCGGATTTTGCGCCGATCAAACAAAAAGGCCATGCGCTCCTGGTTGCCGGCGCTGCCTTCGGTCACATCGCTAACCACATACTGCCAGGTGCCTCCCAGTCGCCGGCGCAGCCTGTTGAGGGCACCCAGATGGCCGCCGACCTCCTGGATGGCAATCAGATCAAAATGGGAGACAATCTCAGCAATATACCAGTAGGATTCGTCAATGCGCTTGTCGTTGCGGCCGCCTTCAAATTCTTTCAAATTCCAGGTGGCCAGCAGCAGGGTGTCAGTGGCGTTTTTGCCCGGAACGCTGCGCTCTTTACCATCGGGGTGGTTCTGCAGGGTGTGGCGCAGTGCCTTGAGGCGACCGGCCACTCTACCTGCATCCTCGCCATATCGGTCCAGATTATAAAAAAGCGGCATTGGATCCCTCTATGGTGGATGGTTAGATGAATCAGGATCTATCCTGATTTTTAATATTTTTCATTTTAGGTTGCAGATCTGTGCCATGGAGCGCCATACATCAGGTCGAGCAATGGTCAATTGTACGTGCTGCATTAGCAAACCATTGAGCGCCTCCGTGGGAAAACTGTATCCGAGGGGCTATTTTTTTGTCAACCGATAATGGTTGCATCAGCAGCGAGGTCTTGCCCCCCAAAAAACAGCCGGGTTACCTGATAAAATCCTTCAGGCAACCCGGTTACGGGATTTTGACTAACGATGTCCATTTGTCAGATAATGTATTTGCTAAGACGGTCTACATATTTATTGTCCCTGTGCTGGCATCAATGGCGATGGTAACGATCCCGGTGTGTTTTTAGCTTTGAAAAATGGTGCTTTCTATTTTTTTCGATTTTGCAGTCTTTAGCCTTTGTTTCTTTCTCGTATGCCATCAGCAAGGATAAGAAGAATTTTTGGATCTCTTTTTTTAGCTGTTTCCTTTTTTTCTGAATGCGAACCACATCATCGCCCAGAATATCTTTCCCATCAGACGTTTGACCGGTGAGCGTCAGAACGAGGCAGTCACCGTGTTTGGCCGGCCCGATGACTTTGGCGATATCCTTCTTTTTGAACATAAGAACCAGATCCAAAAAGCCGTCGCCTCCCTTACGGGTGCAGTCCCGGCAGTCGCCCTGCATGGTGTCGCTGTCGTAGGGTGTGGCCGCATCTTTGAGTTTCCAGTTGAACGGTCTGGCACCGTCTATTTGAACGGTGCTCGGATCAACCGACCTCACGTCAAAGTTTTGGCTGCCCAAAATGGCAACCTTCAAAACCCTTTTGCTCTCTACGTACAACCGATTGGGACACGACCGGGGTTTTATGTCGATAGCGACTTCGATTTCCGGGATTTCCGAATTGACTTGGAATTTCGATTCAGTTGCCGAGCAAGGCAATGTTGCGACACTGTATATATTTTTGCCTTCACCTTGAAAGCCGATCGAGCCCCTAAGTACGGGTAGATCCGGAGTGACATCATAGACATCGATTTGTTCCCCACCGGCAACAAACAGCAGGCTTCCATCGGCTGAAAAGGCCACCGTCGATGTGGAATTGTAATCTGTTCGAGCGGGTCCGAAATTATCGCTTAAAACAGCTGGCGGTGTGGCTTCCAGATCGATCCACATAAGGCCTTCTGAGGTCTCCACTACCGCCCGGGTACCGTCACAGTTGATATCCACTGATTCAGGGCGACCCGGTGTCTCGATCACAACAGGCTCTATAAGCCCACTGAGCGACGCCACCGTAATATAGTATAAATTGGGTATGCCCGTTGCCAGGAAGGTGTCATCGTCATATTGAGACAGACTAAGGCCATGGTGAACCATGGAGTAGTCGGGTAAATGAGGAATTATCGGTGTCGGAATTGAATTTACGAGCTCCGGAATATCTTGGGATAAATCCAATACCGCAAAATAATCCTCCCGATACATCGGCTGCACTGCAAGAGTGCCACTCGAATTAATATGTACATCCTGGGGCGAGCCTCCTAAAAAATCCCCAGGCTCCCAAGGCCCTCCGGTTCCGACAATAGCGAAAGGATCCAGTGTAAACTTGGAGACAAATCCGTTGGCGCTACCGCTAGCGATGGCGAAACTGTCATCCGGCGCAATGTCGAGCTCCTGAACGCAGTCGACGCCTGAATCGATCTGATCCACCTGCACGGGCGGATCAGATACCAAATCAACAAGCGTTAGGGCGCTGGTTCTGCAGTTGCCGACAACTGCCCGGGTCCCATCGGAGGTAACATCGATACCTTCTGCATTTTTTTCACAATTGAACCAGCCGACCACAGACATGCTTTCTGCACTCACGATCCCGCAGGCTGGGTTTCCGTCAACATCGCCGTTAACGTCGATAAAAATAGCTTCATCATTGGCAAGCTCTGCAAATGCCGGTGAACACACTAAATGCCAGCCGAACACAGCCAGTGCCAATACCAGAACTCGACGTGGCCCCCTTGTTGGTCTTCCGAAAATTTCCATGGCCTCTCTCCTTTTTTAGACGGACGGTTTGAAAAACCAATTATTTGTAGTTTATTATAATACTTTGTATTACATTTGATACAAAAAAAATAGCCCGATCGCCTGATTAAAGCATAAAGGCAACCCGGCTATCTGCATTTGAATGAGACCCGTGGCTTTCCGTCCTCATCTCACGATGAGTTTGGCTTTTTCTTTAAAAAGTCTAACGAAATATTTAATTTTCTAACAGACAGAAGCAAAAATCGGGCCTAATTTCAAAAATTTTAATATCAATAATAGTTTTTG
>JASFJF010000162.1:0-8113 GCA_050122255.1 Desulfobacterales bacterium | reverse complement strand
AGATTGTCACGATCATCGGCGCCAATGGTGCGGGTAAAAGCACCATGCTCAAAACGACCAGCGGCCTGTTGAAACCCCGCAAAGGATCGATCCGCTTGAACGGTGAGGAATTGACCAAGCTCAGAGCCCACAAAATTGTTGGAAAAGGCGTGGTCCAGGTGCCCGAGGGCCGTCGTATTTTTGGTACCTTGACGGTTATGGAAAACCTGGACATGGGCGCCTTCATCAGCAAAGACACTCAAAAAAACAAAGACAATCTCGACCGGGTTTTGGGGCTCTTTCCGCGCCTCAAGGAGCGTAGCAAACAGGTAGCCGGCACCCTCAGCGGGGGCGAGCAACAGATGTTGGCCATGGGCCGCGCGCTGATGGCCAATCCCAAAGTCCTTTTGTTGGATGAACCGTCCATGGGCCTTGCACCGGTGCTGGTTGATGACATCTTTGATACGATTCGCCAGCTGCACGATGCCGGTACAACTATCTTGCTGGTTGAACAAAATGCCCGCATCGCTTTGCAGGTTGCCAGCCGTGGCTATGTGCTGCAATCGGGTTCGGTGGTGCTGAGCGATACCGCCGAAAATCTGGAAAAAAATGAAATGGTCCGCGAGGCCTACTTAGGTGAATAGCATAGCGCATAGGGCATAGGGTTGATTTTCAGGATGGCGTAGCAGTTCAAAGCTTACTTGCCAACAAAAGCGTTTGCGCACAAATAAGAAAAGCGAACGATAAACCCTCTGATAAATCCGTCAACTACAATCAACACCTTCCGATTATTTGACACCCGTTCTATTATGTTCATTTTTGTATTCGTTGAACTCAGTCGTTTCCACATCACTATATTCGTTCGCCCTTTAGGCTTTGCCCTATGTTCTACACGTCTTGTGTTTAGGGTTCAAGCGTCCCATACTCAGCACGTCGTGACAACTGGATAGGCATGCATTACGTTTAAGCTGTCCGACTTTCACTGATTTCATGAATAATTACAATTATCCAAGAATTGTACAGACAAAATGCCTGATAATGAAGACATCGTCGAAGCTGCCGTTGCCCTGGCTGAAACCTGGCAAAAGCGGGCCAATAAATTGCTGCAGCCCCGGGAAAAAAGGCGTTTCAAGCAGCTGGCCCGCCTGCTGGCCAGTCCAACCGATAAAATCCTACTCACCCAGTTGATCGATCAAAGCTTTCGATCAGCCAATCCTCGTCGGGTGGCTGATCAAATCTGCTATCTGTTTGCTGAATATGGCATCCCCGCCTTTTTGACACCAATAGAACGCATGCTGATGCAGGTTTTCCAATACGCAGCACGGGTTTTCCCAAATTTCATGGTTTCGAAATTGATTGCCAAAATGCGGGCCCAAAGCAGCCATGCCATCATCCCCGGTGAAGCTGAAGCCTTGCAAACATACCTGCAAAACAGGAGTGGTCAAAAGGTGCGTGTCAATATCAACCATCTGGGCGAAGCGGTTTTAGGAGAAAACGAGGCCCGTAAACAACTTGATCAATACTTGTGTGATTTGAAAAACCCGAACATTGAATACGTCTCGGTTAAAATTTCAGCCATTTATTCACAGATTCAACCGCTGGCATTCGAGCATTCAGTTAACAGCGTCAGCGAGCGGTTGGCACAGCTTTATCACGCGGCTGCAGCAAATTCGTTCACCAGGGCCGCTGGCCGCAGCTTACCCAAATTTGTCAACCTGGACATGGAGAACTACCGGGATCTGGCGATTACGGCCGCCGCTTTTATGCGAACCCTGGATCTACCTGAATTTAAATCTTATTTCGCCGGCATGGCTTTGCAGGCCTATTTGCCAGATTCATACGGCATGCTGCAAGAAATTACGGAGTGGGCCCGAAAGCGCGTCGACGCCGGCGGGAGCCCCGTCAAAATCCGCATCGTCAAAGGCGCCAACATGGAAATGGAAAAAGTCGAGACCTCTATTTTTGACTGGCCCCTGGCACCCTATGACGACAAAGTTTCCACCGATGCCAATTATAAGCGCATGATCGATTTTGGCATGCGGCCTCACAACATACAGGCGGTGCGTCTGGGAATTGCCTCTCATAATCTGTTTGAGCTGGCCTATGCCTATCGCACAGCTCAGCGGAACAAGGTGTTGTCTTATTTCACATTTGAGATGCTTGAAGGCATGGCCGATCATGTGCGCCGGGCCATTCAAGAAACCGGTCAGGAAATCGTACTCTACGCGCCGGTTGCCACCCGGGCACAATTCATCAATGCCATCGCTTACCTAATACGGCGTTTAGATGAAAATTCAGGCAACCAGAACTTTCTGCGCCACATTGGTCGGCTCACAACGCGATCCAGCCACTGGCAGGTACTTAGCGACCGATTTGCGGAAGCTGTCCGGCACAAAAGTGCTGTGGGTCAAACACCCCATCGCCAACAAAATCGACTTGAAGAAACATTCAGGCTCCCAAAGGATTCCGAATTTACAGCGGATTTTAAAAATGAGCCCAACACCGATTGGTCCTTGGCGGCCAACCGTAAATGGGCCGCGGGCATTCGCCAAAAATGGAAAAAGAGACCGGAAGACTGTCCCGCCGACATCCCGCTGGTGATCGATGGTCAAGACGTTTTTGCGGGCCGCGAATTTAAGGAAAGCCGCGATCCGTCTCAAATTTCTGCCAATGTTGTCGTGGCACGCTTCGCCCTGGCCAATGAAACCGATGTAGACCGGGCTGCGGCAAGCGCCAGCAGCGATGCGGACGGATGGCGTCGCAAAAGTCTCGAGGCCCGCCGGCAGGTACTGTCACAAGTAGCCATACAACTCCGCAGGGCCCGCGGCGATCTGATCGGTGCTGCTGCTGCCGATACCGGCAAGGTGTTTAGCGAATCTGATGTTGAAGTTTCCGAGGCGATCGATTTTACTGAATTTTATCCCCGGTCGGTTGGTATATTCGCTGATATTCAAACGATTCGTTGCCGCGGCCAAGGCATCGGGGTGGTGATCTCCCCATGGAATTTTCCGATTGCTATTCCCTGCGGCGGTATTGTTGCATCCCTGGCAGCCGGCAACACCGTAATCTTCAAACCATCTTCCGATGCGGTACTGACGGCCTGGGAATTGTGCCAGTGTTTCTGGCGTGCGGGTGTATCCAAAAAAGTGTTGCAGTTTCTGCCCTGTTCCGGAAATTTGGCCGGCCAAAAATTGGTCACGCACCCGGATTTAAGTTTCATTATTCTAACCGGCGGCACGGCCACTGGATTGAGTATAATGAAGCAAAGACCGGAAATTTATCTGGCCGCCGAGACCGGCGGGAAAAATGCCACCATTGTCACCGCCATGTCGGATCGCGATCAGGCTATCGGCAATATCATCTATTCGGCTTTTGGCAACAGCGGTCAAAAATGCTCGGCCACCTCTTTGCTGATCTTAGAAAAAGAAGTTTATGACGATCCTCACTTTAAAAGACAGCTGATCGATGCGGCCCGCAGTTTTCGCACCGGCTCCGCCTGGGATTTTGAAAATAAAATGGGGCCGCTGATCCGCCCGCCCGGTGGAGATTTGAAAAAAGCACTCACCCACCTTGAGACGGGAGAAACCTGGGCCTTGAAACCTGAAATGGCCGACAGTAACCCGCACCTGTGGACACCCGGAATCAAATGGGATGTCCGCCCAGGCAGTATCACTCACATGACCGAATTTTTTGGTCCCCTGCTGGGGGTCATGCGGGCTGAAGATCTGAATCACGCCATCGAGATGGTCAACCAAACCGGCTATGGCCTGACTTCCGGGATTGAAAGCCTCGATCCGCGCGAACAGGCTCGTTGGAAAGACAAGGTCAGGGCGGGCAACCTGTACATCAACCGGGGCACCACCGGCGCGGTGACCCTGCGCCAACCCTTCGGGGGTATGGGCAAATCAGCGCTGGGCGCCGGCTTCAAGGCAGGCGGGCCCACGTATGTGGCTCAGTTTATGGAATTCGATGAAATTGAGATGCCGGCAGCCGGCCCGCTTCCGCAGCCACATCGCCTGCTGCATCTGGCACAGCAATGGCAGCAATACCTCGCTTGGGGTAAATTTAATGGACTGGCATCCGATATCGAAAAAACGATTCGGGCCATCAAAAGCTACTTGTATCAGGTGGAGCAGCTATTTGGCCGTGAGATCGATTATTTTCATCTGCGCGGGCAGGATAACATCCTGCGCTACTTGCCGGTCGGCGAGGTGGTCGTCCGCATCCACGCAAAAGACAGCCTGTTTGAAACCCTGGCCCGTATTGCGGCAGCCCGGATCACCGGATGCCATTTATCAATCAGTGTACCCAAAGAATTGAACAATACGGTAATGCAGTTTTTAGGTACAACCCAAGGTCGTCGGCTCATTGGCGGGCATCCGATATTAAGAGAATCAGATGCGGATCTTATTGGTAAGATCCCTGCAATTGATCGTATTCGTTATGCCGCACCCGAGCGCGTGCCACTTGAGGTTTTTCAAGCGGCCGCGAAAACCGGTTTTTATATTGCCCGCAGCCCCGTGAAAATGGAGGGCCGCATCGAGCTCTTGCAATACTACCGCCAGCAAAGCATTTGTCACACCTATCACCGCTATGGTAATCTGGGCGAGCGATCTCCGGAGTGGGAATTTCAATAATGCCTCGGCGTAATATTGTATTAAGCAATGGCAAGTGATTTAATACTTAAATCTTGCATGAAAATTAATGAGAAGTTTAAGATACCATTAAATTACAGCAAGCTAAACAATTTTATGAAAAACATCTTTATTGAATGGCTTACCTGAAAAATAGTTTTCAATTTTTATCAACGCTTCGATCTGTGCGCTTACAGAAACGAGAAAGAGAATCCCAAACCAGACATACAACATCTTTTTCTGCGGCCCGGATGCTCCTGAAATGAATACGAAACCTTCGAAAAGGATAAAATAGTAGATCTGACATAGACAAAACATGGCGATCGCACCCCAGAAAGACTCGACTCGTATCGGGCCATATTCTGAAGCAGTGTCTGAGGTCTCCATGCCGGCAGCATCAATATTTTCCAAAACAGTCTCTGCTGTTTCTTGTTTTTTTGCTGACTGTGCGAAGGTCTTTTCGGATTCCAGGCATAAAATGGTTTCTTTCCTGGCAAGATCCCATTCTTCCCCACTGATTTTGCCATCTTTATCAAGGTCGTATCTTGTTAGAACCGTGGGATCATTTTTTATTGATCGCTTTAGTCTTCGCAGTTTATCAATAAGTTCTTCTTTGTTCACCATGATAAAATAAAACGATATCGCTCACACGTTACTGGCAAATTGATTGCATTAAATAAAGGATCACGAAAATACTGATACACAAAGGATACCACAGTTTTGAAAATTTTGCAGATGTTATCAAGGGCAACAAAAAAATGTCCAACACAATGGCGGGGTTATTTACACAGTTTCGAGCGTATTTAATGGATTTGCCGATGGTTCCGCGTCGGTGGCCAGGATTTCGTCTGGAGAAACACCCTTTTTATAGTATTTTCTCATGTAAATCGCCACCCTGCATGAACCGATTCGGGTTGGTCTCGGTGGGCAAGAACCGAATGTCAGTATTTCTCCGGGATCGGCCTGAACTTTTCAATCGATATCTGATCGTCGTACTTATCCTTCATATTGCGTTTACCGAACACGACTTTCTCCCGGGATAATTTCTTGTACGGAATCAAGCTCAGCAAGTGCGAAATGCAATTAAGCCTGGCACGTCTTTTGTCATCGGCGCGAACTATGTACCATGGCGCCCAACCGGTATGGGTGGCGGCGAGCATATCGTCCCGTGCCCGTGAGTAATCATACCAGCGTGTGAATGATTCTACGTCCATGGGGCTCAGCTTCCAGATCTTTCTCGGATCTTTGAGACGACCCTGGAACCGGCGTTCCTGCTCCTCCATGCCGATGTCAAACCAGTACTTGATAAGCTGGATTCCTGATTCAACCATCCAATGTTCAAAGATCGGTGTATACTGCAGAAAACGCTCGTATTCCTCGTTGGTGCAGAACTTCATGACGCGTTCGACGCCAGCACGATTGTACCAGCTGCGGTCAAATAGCACAATTTCACCGGCCGCAGGAAAACGTCGGATGTAACGCTGTGCATACATTTGGGTTTTCTCCCGCTCGCTTGGCGCCGGCAGAGCCTCCACCCGGAAAACACGAGGGCTGACTCTCTCGGTGATCCGTTTGATGACACCCCCCTTGCCAGCGGCGTCGCGTCCCTCGAAGACGACAATGATCTTAAGTTCCTTCCTTCTTACATACAACTGCAGCTTGACCAGTTCGGCATGCAGTTTGAAAAGCTCCGCTACGTAATACTTTTTGGAAAGCTTATTCTTGTGCTCATAATCGGCTTTATGAAATTTTTTCTTGGCCTTGGATTTCTTCTTTGCCATGGCTGTTCCTCCTCAATAAGTTGGTGGGACGGACTGCACAAAACCGTCAAACCGATGCATGCCATAAAATCAAGATTGCAAAGCTTTCTTGGATTTAAATTTGGGGATCGGTCGTATGTATAAAAGCTTTGTTCAAGGAGTGAAATTTGCTTTAGTCTGAAAGATATTGTCAAAATTTAAGATCATCTGGCAGACATTCCACAACCCTGTCTCTGCCTGATGTTTTAGCTTGGTATAGAGCCTTATCAGCTTTCTGAATAAGACTCTGGAAGTCCGCCTGTACATTTTTCCCCAATACACCCTCGGCAACACCTATGCTAATCGTCAGCGGTATACCCCCAAGAGATCTCTTTCTTAAATGATCTAAAATATTCTCGGCAACGGTCACCGATGCGCCATTATTTATTTGCGGAAGCATGATAATGAACTCCTCGCCTCCGTAGCGGCCTACAATATCAGAAGTACGTAGCGAGTCGCTTAGAAGATCAGCGACTTTCTTTAGTAAAATATCGCCTGTCCTGTGACCAAAACGATCATTAATGGATTTGAAATGGTCTAAATCAACCATCATGACACCTATCATGTAGCCGTTACGCTGCGCAAGATAGGCTAACTGTACAGAGACAGCGAAGAAACCACGACGATTGAAAACCTCGGTGAGATCATCACGGGTAGCTTGTAAAGCCAGCTTTCTTTTTTCTTTCCAAAGCCGTTGAAGCGTCTCACCCAGTAGCTCAAGTTCGGGTGTTACATCGCCATGTTTAGAGAACATATCGATGAATCTGACAATATGTGATTCATAATCGTCTTCAGGGCTCTCACCGTCTGCCAAAGGTCGAAGCAGATTGAAGAGCATTTTAAATACAGGATGGAGAAGATAGAATTCCATGCGATAAGCAAGAGTGAATGCCTTTGAAAGCGTAAATTCTTCTTCACATGTGCGAAGAAGATCTCGTGAGCGAGATAAAGCCTTTTCCAGTTCCAATATTGTCTGATCTGGATTCTCAAAAATATCAGGTATACCTGAGAACGCCTTAATCTGCTCCGTTCGCCTCCAAAATAAGATATGTTTTGCCTCTTCTTTCGACATATCCCGCCAGAATCTTGACAGATCAGGCTCACCTGACAGATCGGCAAGCTTTGCGTAAACATCGCACGCGATCTCGTCAATCTTGCGGCAAAGATAAATGATACGCGCTATCGGTGTCTCTTGCATGAATGCAATCCCCACTTCAGTGGATATTGTTGACTACTCCGCTTCACACACATAATTCCAGTTTTATGGGATTCTTACCATGCTTCTTGTACAATTATATGAAGAATTAATTTCAGATTCAAATCCTCGGTAAAATATCTTGCCAATCCTGCTTAAAACTGAGCATTGACAAATAAACACTGCATTCCGGGTAAAATGTGTGGAGTGCTTTTAAGTTTTCAATAGGATCATAGTTTTCGGCCTTTTCATCCTTCTTTTTTCCAACACTTCTATAAAGAAGATCGATGTTTTCCGACATCC
The DNA here is from genome assembly GCA_050122255.1 of Desulfobacterales bacterium. Lineage (GTDB taxonomy): Bacteria > Desulfobacterota > Desulfobacteria > Desulfobacterales > JAHEIW01 > JAHEIW01. The sequence continues at coordinate 203 of JASFJF010000162.1, read as the reverse complement.
AAGCCTCAACAACGATCGTAATGTTAAGATCTTTTAACATGTCGACGGCTTTATCTTTTCCGATAACCGGTTGAGTAACCGCATATTTAGCGCCAGCGTCTATCTTTTGTTTCATTCGATCTAACTCAAAAGGCATTGGGTTATAAGGATTGAAGGCCGCACCGGTTATAAATTGGTCGGCATATTCTTTATTGATGTATCCG
>JASFJF010000161.1:0-8119 GCA_050122255.1 Desulfobacterales bacterium | reverse complement strand
TCCCCGGTACCGAAATTTTATTTCAAAAAAGGCCTGCAATCCAAGACCATTAAGCGTTTTTGATACTGCTGTTTAATGCGGCAATGAATTCAAGAATTTCCGCCAACAGTGAAGCCATTAGCGGGTAAAACCGACATTTCTTCTCAACCGCAAGTCCGGCCTGAAATTGGGTTACCCATGGCAGCATGATGTCCGCGGCAAACCTTGAGGCCTCATCGATCAAATCTTTGTCTTTATCGGACCACCCTTTTGCCAGCAGGAAATAGAGATATTCGATTTCAATCGATATGTGATCCGGGGGCTCATGAATGTGTTCTGAAAGGGACAGGCCTTTTGATTCAAAGCGATTCAGCATATCAATGGCCGGCGCACCCATCAACAGCGCCTTTTCGCCACCAGCTGCATTATCATAGCAAGATTCATAAAGCGGTGCGGCGACGCCCTTTCGATCATTGATAAAAAGACGCACATAGCCTTCCTCCAAGTGCTGGAAAAAAGCCTCAACATTCATAAACTTGGTCAGAACTAAATTGATTTCGTGAACATTCCAATTGCCGGGCGTTGCCGCAAGCTTTTTAAAAGAATGTAAAAAGGATTTTTGCATCATCTCGCTGCATTTTTCCAGATCTGGCCCCCAGAAGACGCCCGTCATTACTTTAAGAATTTCCAAGAGCGCCTGCTGCTGGTCTTCAGTCAATTTCATTGATGCTTTCATTTAACTCCGATGGGATGAATTAATCTCTAAAAAAGCCCGATACCATATAAACATAAAGCTGAAAGAAATCATATCAATAATTTGTTATATGGCCTCAATTTTAATGCCGGCCAAATCCATGTCGGCAATCTCTCCAAATGATATTTTACATCTCGATATCCAGGAAAAAATTTGATGTAAAGATGTTTTCAGGAAATCTTTTCGCTTCTAATTTTTTGCAGTTCCGGCATCAGGGGTTTCAGAAATTGACCCGATCATGTAAAACCGTGCAAACCAATAAAAAGGGATTACCTGAATCAGGTAATCCCTTCGAATTTTATGAATGATGAAGCCAGGCCCGCGTCAATTAGAAAAATTCAATGCTGCATCCTTCCAATATTTGGTGCCTTTAATTGTTGCCTGGAGTGCCAATCCACTCTCGGTTAGTTGATAAATAGTCACATTATCTACTAGTATTTCCCCGCCTACAGCGCCACCTTTGTCGCTGGCTTTGGCTGCAGCATCTGCGTGACCACCAAATTCCCACCCGCTTTCAACGAACTTATTCATCGTATGATGATCATGAAAAATAAAGATAGCACGAAAATCTTTGAGTCCGAGCCCCAGGCCAATACCCACTTCACCCATTTTCATGTAGGTGTGTTTTCCGGTTTTATTGTTTTGAACAACTCCGTAACCACCACCGAAGCTGGCAAATATGATATTGATATTGGCATCGCTGAAAACCGCGTACCCCGGTGCCTTGGCAATTTGGGTTCTCGCCTGCGGTTTAACTCTATAAAGTTCTGCCAGCGTTTCCTTTTTCATATCAAGAATCGCATGTCGCTTATCTTTGGGGGTTGTACCTTTGGTTGTCGCACAACCCACTACCAAAAAGCCAAGGAATAATGCCCACAATCCGACTTTGCATATCCTCATATTTTTTCCTTTCGATCAATGATAAAAGTTAAGTGTTTGAATGACTGCTTTCGTTATTCAGGAAATTGCCTCATCTAGTATCGGCAATGCAAGCGGAAACCTTTAGTTGGGAAGGTTTTGTGTTTGAACAAATCCTTTCTTGCCTTGATTCATTGGGTTGTAACAGACAGCCCCATTTCCTCAGGACAAGTGACGGACATGCGCTAGATCTTGTATAAATACTTGATGGAAAAATTTGGGCGATTGAGATCATGCTTTCAGGATCTTCGGGGCGCCAAGAGATGGATAGAATCGGACAGCAGAGACGGTAGTTGCCGATAAAATGGTGTTGATTTCAAGGACCAGAAAGAATCAGATTTTTACCGGAGGCATACTTGTAGTATGTTAAGGATTAAAATTAGATTGTGTCACTAAGATTGGGGAAAATAGCCCTTTATGGATGGCACCATTTATTTGATTTGGGTTTTATACAGCCTCAGACTGTTGGTCACCACCGACACACTGCTGAAGGCCATGGCCAGGGCGGCCAGAATCGGGTGCAGCTGGCGAAGCATGCCCGGCAGGGATTCGAAGGGATACAGGATCCCGGCAGCTACTGGGATTAAAATCACATTGTACCCAAAGGCCCAGAAGAGATTTTGCTTGATGGTCCGCATGGTGGCGTGGCTTAGGCGAATAGCTCTGGACACACCACCCAGACTGCCGCTTGAGAGAATAACATCGGCAGTTTCTATGGCGACATCAGTGCCGGTGCCGATGGCCAGCCCAACATCGGCCTGGGCCAGAGCCGGGGCGTCGTTAATGCCGTCACCCACCATGCCGACCCGTTCGCCTTTTTCCTGTAGCGCTTTGACTGCGGATGATTTTTCATCGGGTTTAACCTCGGCAATGATATCATCAATATGAACCTGTTCCCCAATGGTCCTTGCCGTCGCGAGATTGTCACCGGTTAGCATAACCACCCTAAGGTTCTGATCCTGCATTTCTCGAATCGCCTCTTTCGAATCGGTCTTGAGCTTGTCAGATACAGTCATCAGGCCGCAAAGCCGATTGTTTCGCGTGACCACCATCACTGTTTTGCCCTGGGATTGGAGCTGCTGGATGCGCTCGGATACGGATTGGATGGAAATTTGCAACTCTTCAAACCAATCGGGCTTTCCCACCATCACTTTATTTCCATCAACTTTTGCCTCAACGCCCTGTCCGCCGTGAGCTTTAAAGTCCTGCGGTTCAGCAAGAGTGAGTCCTTGAGATTCAGCATGCCGGACAATGGCTTTGCCAAGCGGATGTTCCGAACCTCTTTCTACCGAGGCGCCTAATTCCAAAAGACATTTGGGTGTGTGACATTCCGGCTCGATTGGGATAAGGTCCATCACAGCGGGTTTGCCGATAGTGATGGTGCCGGTTTTATCCAGTAAGATGCTATCGAGTTTGGTGGCCGTCTCAAGGGCTTCACTGTTTTTAAACAGAATTCCCTTTTCAGCGGCTTTACCGGTGCCAGCCATAATTGCGGTCGGGGTTGCCAGTCCCAGGGCACAGGGACAGGCGATAACCAGCACGGCCACCAGGCGGATCATGGCGGGAACGAATTCTGCGCTGATGCCCCACCAGATAAAAAACACCCCAAAGGCCAACGCGATAATTGCCGGTACAAATATAGCGGCAACTTTATCGGCCAGTGTCTGAATCGGCGCTTTACTTCCCTGGGCCTCCTGAACCAGTCGGATGATCTGGGCCAGGACCGTATCCTTGCCCACCGCAGCCGCCCTGAACTTCAACAGACCTTCACCATTAATCGTGCCGCCGACCACTTTGTCACCCCGACCCTTTTCGACCGGCAGCGGCTCACCGCTCAGCATGGATTCATCCACCGAGGATGTACCTGCGAGAACGATTCCGTCCACCGGTATGCGCTCGCCCGGACGCACCAGCACCGTATCTTCCAACTGCACGCGGGCAATGGGGATTTCTTTTTCAGCATCGTTTTCGACAATGGTGGCGGTTTTAGGGCGCAGACCGATCAATTTGCGAATAGCCCCGCCGGTGCGCCCCTTGGTTCTGGCCTCCAGCATTTTACCGAGTTTAATCAGGGTAATAATAACTGCCGAGGTTTCAAAATAGACGTGTTGACCCAGGAACGGAATAAGCAGCAAAGCCAGCGAATAAAAATAAGCCACCGACGAGCCCATGGCCACCAGAACATCCATGTTGGCGCTCTTATTTTTAAGGCTTTTGAACCCATTGATATAATAATCCCAGCCGGTATAGAATTGAACCGGTGTGGCCAGCGCCCAGAATAACCAGTTGACCCCGGCCGCATGGCTCCAGGCCCCTGTCAGGTTGAAATCCCTGGCCATGCTCAAAAGGAACAGAGGCAATGCGAAGGCAACCCCTACGATAAATTTGCGAGTCTGATCCCGGATCTCTGCCTGCCGTGCAATGTGTTCGGCGTCCTCTTCGTCTGCAGTGTCTTCGGGTGTTATGACGCCGTAGCCGGCAGTTTCAATGGCAGAGATCATTTGTTGGAGATCGACAACACCCGGAATATGTTCTATGACGGCACGCTCACTGGCAAAATTGACACTGGCCTTAACAATCCCTGAAACCTTCTTGTTGAGTGCTCTTTCGATGTTGGCGGCACAGTTGGCACAGGTCATGCCGGTTACCGCAAGTTCGACCTTTTGAGTGGGAACTGCAAATCCCGATCCCTTTATTTGTGAAATAACATCCTGGACCTGCAATTGCTGCGGATCAAATGAGACGGCCGCCTGTTCGGCGGCAAAGTTTACCTGCGCCACGGATACACCGCTCAGTTTTTTAAGCGTGCGTTCGATGTTCATGGCGCAGTTGGCGCAGGTCATACCCGTCACGGGCAGGGTTATTTTATCTTCTGACATAATTCAACCAGGATTTGAATTTGTTTCGGATTTCGAATTTGAACCACTAAAATAAAGAGATCACAATGCTCAACACAGAAATCCGGTTCAACAGCTGATGCTTACCTTTTAACAATGAACCAGGGATTGTGCAGATCTTCTTTGTTGTAAATCAACGGTTTTGCTGTTTCATGCTCGTAGACAGTCGCACCGGATGCCTCCGCAATTGCCTGCCCAGCGGCCGTATCCCATTCCATGGTGGGACCCAGGCGGGGATATATGTCCGCGCGGCCCTCTGCCACCAAACAAATTTTCAGTGAGCTGCCTGCGGAGATGAACTCTACCTCACCGACGGCTTTGCGCTTTTCTTCGACATAGGCTTCCAGTTCAGCCGTTTTATGCGAGCGGCTGCCCACAATGGTCAACGCGGCCGGCCGGGAGTGCTCTACGGGCAGCCGGGTGGACTGCTCAACGACTTGTCCAAGCAGAATACGGGCCTGTTCATCTGAATCTGCCGGGGTATGTTGCAGTTCGTTGAACGGGCCGTCTTCAAGCTTGTAGGCACCCAAACCCTGTGCGGCAAAGTAAAGTGTATCTCTGTCCGGTACAAAAATTGTGCCCAGAGTGGGGCGGCCATTTTCCACAAGAGCGATATTGACCGTAAACTCGCCATTGCGCTTGATGAACTCTTTGGTGCCATCCAATGGATCCACTACCCAGAGGTGTTTCCAGGTCTTACGCTGCGCATAAGGTATGTCTTTGCCCTCCTCGCTAAGGATCGGAATATCTAAATCCCGCAGCGCAGTCACAATGATTTCGTGGGATTTTTGATCGGCAACGGTCAATGGGGACGTGTCCGCTTTATATTCCACCCCGAAATTTTTGGAATGATATACCGTGTTGATGGCCTTGCCGGCCGCAATGGCCGCCTGAATAGATTTTATTATATGCGGTTTTAGGTCCATCGTGCATCCTTAAATTGACTGAATTAATAGCCAGAATGTTAAGCGGCCGGATAATTAATCTCGGTCAGTTTATTTTTAATCATATCTTCAGAGGCCGGGGCATCCCATTGAACCTCGACACTTTTAGCTTCGATGTCTCCTTCCACTCTGGAAACACCTTCCAGCTCGTTTAATTCGGTTTTAATGGCATTAACGCAATGCCCGCATGAAATGCTGGGAATTGAAAATGTTTTTTTTTCCATATCGAAAAACCTCCTTTAACTTACTTAGCTCTTGGAATAGCGCTTGACGATTGCAGCAAAGTCTTCAGGGTGCAAAATTTGAGCAAAGCGCTTGCCATGGTTACTATTCTGCTTGTAGTAGCGGATGCACTCCTTTACAATCTGCCGCACCTTCTCTTCACTGTAAACACCAGGTAGCTCCTTGGCAAGCTGGGGATGTCGGCCGAGCTTACCTCCCAGCTGAACCCGGAATCCTTTGTCTCCCTCTGTCAGGGTGCCGGTCGGACACACACGAATGCATTCACCGCATTTTAAGCACACGTCATTATTGGTGACCGGGCCTTCTTGGACGCTTTCAAGGCGAATTGCATCTTCTTTGCAAACTTCCACACAGGCCTGGCAGTGCGAACAGGGTTCAGCGCTGATTTTAGGCGCGCAGGCACCGATGATGCCGATATCTTTTATCTGCGGCTGTGAGCAGGCATTCGGACAGTCCGCCAGGGTTATTCGGAATTCGTGATGAAACTTAAGATCACCTTTTACATTCTGCCGTAAGAACCCCAGCAGATCCTCTTTCTGGACATCGGATTCAATTTGCTCGACCAGTTCGCTAATCATTGCGCGATTGGGGCAACCACCCGGCCCGAAGCACGTCTCGATTTGATAGCCCTTGATTTCTGAACTCATATTGGCCAGGTAGCGGGCTTGAGTAGTTTTGACATCTGCGAGCGATACCGCGCTTTTGCCGGCTGCTGACGCTTCTTTCTCGACGTGTGCGCCTACGCGTTTGCGGATAAAGAAAGGCACCTTTTTAATAGCGTCTTCGGCTTGCGCTGTCCATTTCATCAGATTTTCTCCTGAGATTTTTTACAGCTTCGATGAATCCGCAGAATTATAGCTAATATAATTATGCATGGCAGCCTTTACAAGCTGCCCTGCTGTGATACGGCGACATTCTTCAGGCGTTCACATTGAATGCGGAACAGGCGAATGGCGACCCTCCGGTGCGCAGGTTTAAGACGTATTTGAATAGATTATGCAGCGGGCAGGCTAAGGTGAATGTATATTTTGCAGAGCTGCTTTGGCCAGTTGCGCCACCGTGCAGCAAACCAACTTTTGGTCGCGGTAGATCTTTAATTCTGCCGTGTCGGCCTGTAAGTTGCCGAGCAGCTCCTGGGTGAGATTGTTTTTAAATGCACCGGCCGCCCATGCGGCCAACCCGCGCAAATAAGGATCGGGGTCTTCTAAAAAAGGATGCAGGCATTTAAGCGTATCTTTTAACAGCTGCGGCCGTGCATGCGCCAACCGGCCGATGCCCCATAATAGACCTCGTTGCAGGCTTTGATGCTCAAGAAAGTTTCCTTCCGGTTGGGCATAGGAAATGAGTATGGACCAGAACTCTTCAGCCAATTTTTCGCTACGTGCCATGATCTCACCCATGGCTTCCGGGCAACCCCAGCCGATACCCCCGGACTCATCGTTAAGATGCCACATCAAACGGCGCATGATCACCCGCGCAGATTCGATGTCCGCCTCGGCCAGCCGGTCAACAACTGTGCCCATGGCGATGACCGCACGCCATTTTAAGGTGTCCTCTGTGCTACACAAAAATGAAAAAAGGGGATTGACAGCTTTGCGGGCCGGTATTTCAGCAACATCTGCCAATCCTTTTTGAAAGTCTTCCTGCAGCAGCTGTTTTTTGATCTCTCGTTTAAGCTGACGACCGGTCTGTATGTTTTTGCTCATATCAACCGTACTTTTTACTGGACTTGAAGCTATTTTAAAAATAGCGAGCTTTCCCAACAGGTTTGCCGGTTAGCGGTTTAGCCGGTTGTGCCCGTTAATAGTAGGATTCTATCGATTTTTTTTAACCGGATAACGGGATAACGGCTAAGGGGCTCAAGCATATATAAAGCCTGTATTTTGCACGAGTCGGAGCTTTCATACGCAAGGCATTTAAGGCCGAGGCAATAGTGAACTATGCTTCGGTCTTAATAACGCAGCAGATGGAAGTCTCCAGCTCGCCCGCAGGGTGAAAATGGATGAGAAATAAAAATGATCATTATCCGATTTACGCATTAAGGAAAATATTTTCATCTATTTTCATGCAAGATTCAGGTAGACCAGTAAATACAGTCCACCGGACAGTATTTTATGGCGTCATTGACCTCGGATTCGGTATACTCTGCCAGATCCAATACCTCAATGAAGCCGGCATCGTTTAACCGGAACACCCGGGGGCATGTCTCCACGCAGACACCACATACAATACAGTCGCTGAGTTCAACTATCGGAACTTTCATTTTACGCGTTAACCGCTTTTCCAATTTTACGGCCGTATAGGTAACATTGTTCAAGACCTTCTTTGTCAGGGACATACTGTATTTTTAAACCCGGCTCGATCATGTCAAATTTCATGGCTTC
>JASFJF010000160.1:0-8190 GCA_050122255.1 Desulfobacterales bacterium | reverse complement strand
AAAGAAAAGCGTTTCCGGATTGGCGGGTAAGGCCCAGCGCACCCCCAAGACAAAGCCGATCGAATAGGGCGCTTTGAGCACTCCTTCATCGACCAGCTGAGCGTAGGCCGGCAGCATGCCGGCGGCAAAAATCTCCAGTTCCGGAACGACCTGGGTATCTTCCATTCGACGCGCCCAGTAACGAATATCCGGCATTCGGTTGACATAGACATCTTCACCGAAATTGATAGAGCCCATGTTTAATGATGCCGCTTCGACTCTACTATCATCCAAGGCCACACAGCGCTGCCCCAGCGTCAAATCGCTTAGGCCGCCGGTTGAGCCCTGAATGACAATGTTTGAATCTTGTCTGATGAGATCAAGGGTGGCGCTGAAATTCGTCCGGTCTTCGGTCTGCTCTCCCTGCTGATTACGCACATGCAAATGAACCATGCTGGCGCCGGCCATTTCACTGGCGATCACCTGCTGGGCCACATCTTGTGGGTTCAACGGATTGACTGACGGCGGTTTAATTTTTTTGCCGGTAGGGGCAACCGCCACAATGATTTTGCGGGCTTGATAATGTTTCATTGCATCTGTTCCTGGTAAGAAGCGTTGAGTCAAAGGTTTTGAAATTGTGTAGATTGGAACTTGTCTGCCTGTCAATACATAATCGGAATTGGCATCGACGGTATTCAAAAAACCGGCGCCCTTAGTGGAAGCGGTGCATTTACCAATATCGGTTCCATCGGTGTCATGCCGCATTATCTGTTATCTTACTGCAAATATTTATAAACTTTTAAATAAATAAAGGCTTGACAATTGAGTCTCAAATCGGTATTGAATTTTGCATACAAAATTTAAAATGCAAAATACATTTTTGGGTAAGATACTCAACAGCTTCAATTCACAGACAGCTCAACCCTTGCAACGTACCAGTAAAATTTTCAGCTCCACCTGGGAAAGGATTCGGTGATGAAAAATCTCGGCGCAGAGCACGAAAATTTAGATCAAAAGGCCTATGAAATCATCAAGCACATGATTACCGAACGCCAGATACTGCCCGGAGAAAAAATCCCTCAGGAAAAACTCGCCCAGGAACTTGGCATCAGCCGCACCCCCCTGGTCAGTGCCCTTAAATTTTTGGAACATGAAAAATTAGTTGAGTCCAAACCGCGCCGCGGATATTTCGTGCGCCTCTTTTCCAAAGAGGAAATGGTCAGCATTTTTGAATTGCGTGAAGTGCTGGAAGGTCTGGCAGCCAAACGCGCGGCAGCCAATATCACCGATGTACAAATCGAGACCCTGAACGTTTTTTTCAGATCTTTTGCAGCATCGCATAGCATTACTGATTTTAGAGCCTATGCAAAGGAAGACCGTCGTTTTCACAATTTTATCATCGATATCGGCGCCAAGGAATTTTTGAAGAGTATCCTGCAAACCTACAACTTTATTACCGCAAGTTATCAGTACCTGTCGACTGAAGGACTGGTCAGACCGCCCGATGAGACCATCGAGGAGCATCTGGCCGTTATAAAAGCCATCGGTGACAGAAACCCGGATACCGCCGAAGAGCTGATGCGTCAACATCTCAAAAAGACCATCGCGCATCTCAGACAGGATATTGAAAAGGAAAGACAGGAGGCGAACAGTGGTAAAATTATCCGACCATCATTTTGATTCGAAAACCGATCCCCGGAGGGCATAACAATGGAATACCGCCGGCTGGGACGATCCGGTCTAAAAATCTCTAAAGTGGCCCTGGGCACCATGAATTTCGGTGATCCAACCAATAAGGCCGAATCTTTTGACATCATACATGCGGCTCTGGACGCCGGCGTCAATATCCTGGATTGCGCCGATGTTTACGCGGATGGCGACAGTGAGCGCATCATTGGCGAAGCCCTGGCTGAAAGCGGCAAAAGAAACGATGTCTTGGTCACTTCGAAGGTGTTTTTGCCCACCGATGGCGGGCCCAACGATGCCGGCAATTCAAAGCATCATATTATCACCGGCTGTGAAAGCAGTCTAAAACGACTCAAAACCGACTGGATCGACATTTATTTCCTGCACCGCACTGATTTTAACGTGCTCCAGGAAGAATCTCTGGCGGCACTGGATCTGTTAGTGCAGCAGGGAAAGGTGCGTTACATTGGCTGCTCAACGCATCCCCCCTGGCGGGTGGTTGAAGCCTGGTGGATCGCCGACAAGTATCGTTACCCCAAATTTATATGCGAGCAGCCCCCTTATAACCTGCTCGATCGCAGGGCCGAAAATGAGATCGTGCCCATGTGCAAGGCCTATAATATGGGCATCATCACATGGTCGCCGCTGGCACAGGGTGTTCTGGCGGGGCGCTACCGCGATGCGGCTGAAATTCCGCCGGGCAGCAGAGGGGCTTTCAAAGATATTTATGCCGAACGGATCACCCAGCCGGGAATTGAAGTGGCACAACAACTGGCCAAGCGAGCGGCTGAAAGAGGATGCAGCCTGCCCCAGCTGGCAGTGGCCTGGGTCCTTCATCAGCCCGGGATATCAGCATCGATTATCGGACCGCGTACCCTGGCGCATTTAAAGGATTTACTGCCGGCAGCTGACCTTAATCTGGATGACGATGATTTGGCATTTTGCGATCAACTGGTAGAGCCCGGGGCATTTATTTCGAATCATTTTAACACTGCAGGTTGGCAGTTTTGATCGCAACGGATTTCGGCAAAGAAGGGCGAAGAATTGGCAATAAAAGCGTGAGCGCAAAAATCAACGACAGCCGGTTTCGGCAAATTGCGCCCACCGGCACTTCACAGAAAGGAGGTCTAAAACGTTTCTCAAAGGCGTTTGGTTTAGCCTGAAACTTCAATTTCTTCTGAATTCGGCAGCGGAGCATAGCGATTTCCCGATATCGTACAGCAGGCTGCCAAACAATGGTTGGACTCCATGGGTCCATAAAAAGCATAATAACATATCATAAAAGGAGGGATAGGTTATGAAAAAGGTACTGTTTACTGGTCTGGTTTTGCTTCTGGCCATGGTAGCCGGTGTTTATGCCGCTGATTTTCCCAAGCGCGACATTACCAATGTGGTTGTCTGGGGTGCGGGCGGCGGTACTGATACCTGTAATCGAATCATCGCCGCTGAAATGCAAAAATTTTTAGGGGTTAACATTAATGTCATCAATAAAACCGGTGGTGTTGCCGGCTCGGTCGGCATGATGTACGGTTTTTCCAGACCCCATGACGGCTACACCTTAACCGGCCTGTCCGAATCCAATGTGACCGCCGGTGTGCAGGGCGGCTGGGATAAAAACTTCAATGTCTGGGATGTCTTTATCGTCGGCGGCTCGCCGGATGTGATCTCGGTCACCCCCGACACGCCTTATAAAACCCTGAAAGACCTGATCGAAGCCGCCAAAAAGAATCCAGGTGGCATTAAAGCAGCAGCCAGCGGTGCCGGCTCCATCCATCATCTGAATCTGCTGGCAGTGGAAAACGGCTCCGGCGCTGATTTTAACTTCATTCCCTACAAGGGCTCGGCGCCCAGCCAGAACGCGGCCATGGCCGGTGAAGTCCAGGTCGTCGTGACATCATTGGCCGAACAACAGCAACTGCTGCGCGGCGGCAAATTAAGAGCCCTGGCGATGTTAATTCCGGAGCCATTTGAAGTTGAGGGATTGGGGACGATCCCCTCGTCTTTTGATTCATATCCCGGATTGTCCAAATATCTGCCGATCTCTCAGGCCATCGGATTTGCAGCGCCGGCTGATGTTCCGGAAGACCGTAAAGCTGTGCTCGTGAAAGCATTCGATCAAGCGATGGCCACCGATAAGGTCAAAAACTGGGCTAAAGAAAATTACTACTTGCTGTCAGGCAAAACCGGGGCAGAATCAAAAAAAGTTTTTGACGCCCTGCAATCCAATTTTGCCTGGACGCTGTGGGAGTTGAAAGCGGCCAAAGTCAACCCGGAGAAACTGGGTATTCCCAAACCGTAAACATTTACGCTGTGAGCGGCAGGCATCAATCGATGCCTGCTGCTCACAAATAAATTTTATTAGATGTATAAAGTTGAAGGTCGACTGTCATGCTGGAAAAAGAAAAACTTAGAAAGGCGGATATCTATTCGGGCATCATCATTTTTTTGTTTGGTGCCTGGATTGTCTGGCAGGCATCGAAAATGCCTATGAAAGATAGCTGGGGCGGAGTGCAAAATGTCTGGTTTGTTTCCCCGGCCCTTTTTCCGCTGTTTGTTGGTGGTATGATCATGCTGCTGGGTTTGTTACTCGTTAGAACTGCATTGAAGGCCACCGGTTTTAAGGCATTCGGCAACACCCTGCAATGGTTGTTCAGCAAAAATTTGTTTCAGTTTTTAAACACCATTTCCAATTTGCGGTTTTATGCAATCGCCGTCCTATTTTTGTCACTGGTTTATCTGTATATTCCGCGAATCGATTTTTTTCTGAGTGCGGTGCTGTTTTTAAGTGTTTTTATTTTGATGTTCTATTTTGATGAAGCCCAGCTTTTAAAAAAGCTCTTTTTCTTCTACCTGGCCGGAACGGTCTTTTTTATCATTTACTTTGCTGTGGGATTAGACAGGTTGCTCGATTCCGTTTTTCCGTTTGCAAAAGACATTCTGGCCCTGGGTTTTATCCTCGGATACTGTTTTTACGCCTGGCGTCTGGTTCGCAGCATCCCCGTACTGCGTAAAAAATATCGAACCGGTCTGATTGTGGCCGTTGTGGCACCTTTCCTCGTGGGATTGATTTTTAAATACTTCCTGCTGGTACCCATGCCGGCCGAGGGCATGGTCGTTGCGCTGCTGGATGCGATCTGGTATTTCGAATTTTAATGTAAGGGAAGCACTTTTGCATGGTGATTTTAGATAGAATCGGGACCTATTTTCAGATGGTATTCCATCTGGCTGCGGACCCGTTAAACATATTGATTCTGCTCAGCTCAGTTATGATGGGCATCATGTTCGGCGCCATGCCGGGACTGACCTCAACATTGGGGGTGGCACTGTTAACGGCTTTGACCTACGGCATGGATACAGCCACCGCCATGCTCTGTCTGCTGGCCATATATGTGGGCGGGACCTACGGTGGATCGTATGCTTCCATTTTAATCAATATCCCCGGCACGGCGGCATCCGCCGCCACCGCCCTGGACGGCTACCCGCTGGCCTGCAAAGGCGAAGGAGGCCGAGCCATCGGCCTGACCACCACCGCATCGGCCATCGGCACCATTATCAGCATGCTGTTTCTGGTCAGCATTTCACCGCTCATATCTTTTTTCGCGCTTCAGTTTACGTCATTTGAGTTTTTTCTGCTGGCATTTTTCGGAATTTTGATCAGCGGCACCCTCACCAGTCCGGATTTGGTCATCAAAGGCTGGATCGCCGGCTTTCTGGGACTTTTTTTGGCCTGTGTCGGCCGAGACCTGTTGCAGTTTTATCCGCGGTTTACGTTTGGCATTGCAGAATTGGACAGCGGCATTGAAGTGGTGCCGGTCCTGATCGGTGCTTTTGGTATTCCTCAAATTATTCAGGTCCTCAAGGATCGCTTCCAGATTGGTGAAACTCAAAAGTTTCAGCGCATCCTGCCCGAGTTCGGGACCATTGTGCGAAATATCCCCAGAATTATCCGCTCGGCTCTCATTGGTGTTGGCATTGGATCGGTGCCCGGCATCGGTGAAGATATCGCTGCCTGGGTGTCCTACGGCACGGCCAAAAATACCTCCAAGCACCCCGAGCGCTTCGGCAAAGGTGAAATAACCGCTGTTCTGTCCACCGAGGTGGCCAACAATGCCTGTGTGGGCGGCGCCATGATCCCATTGCTGAATCTGGGCATCCCGGGGAGCCCACCGGCGGCCATGCTGCTAGGCGCTTTGATGCTACACGGGGTGACACCCGGACCCATGATTACCTTCGAGCATCCCACTTTTATCATGGAGGTGGCGGCCATACTGCTGTTGGCTTCACTCAGCATGTGGGTGGTGGGCATGCTGCTGGCCAAACAGGTGGTTAAGGTGCTGCGCATACCGGTCCAGCTGTTTATGCCCATCATTGGCATTTTGTGCATCATTGGCTCCTATGCGCTGGGCATCAATATCTGGAACCTGTTCTTAATGCTGCCGGTGGGCATCATCAGCTACTTTCTGATCGAAATGGGCTACCCCATTGCCCCGCTGGTCATCGGCGTGATCCTGGGACCCATGGCCGATGAAAACCTTAGAAGGGCACTGATGGTTTCGCAGGGCAGTTTCCAACCGATTTTTACGCGGCCGGTATCGCTGATTCTTTTTCTGGTGATCGTCTGGACCGTGGTCAGCCAGTTTCCAGCCTACCGCCAGTTTAAAAACAAATTAATGGAAAAAGTGTTTCGCCGCAAATCTTGCAATGCCGACCTCGATGTCGATGTGCCTGAGGAAGGCTAATGCCATCACGGAGGATGTAATGTTAAAGATGGGTATTATCACCGGGTTTTTGTCGCAGACCAAAGACCGCTTTCATGAATACAACAAGCCGCTGGACCTGGATCAAAAGTTTAAGCTGATGACCCAGATCGAAGGCTATGACGGCGTGGAGATCGTTTATCCTTACGAGGTCGACGATCCCAAGAGCACAAAAGAAATTTTGGACAAATATAATCTGAATATTGCCGCCGTCAATGTGAATGTCAAAGCCGAGCCCGAGTTTCGCAACGGGGGCCTGACCTCCCATGACAAGGCTGTGCGTGACAAGGCCGTGCGATTTATCAAGGAGGCCAAGGATTTTGCAGAAGCCGTGGGGGCCGATAAGGTCACCTGCTGCCCGCTGGGGGATGGCTACGAGTTTGCGTTCCAGTATGATTACGCCACGGCCTGGAAATATTTAGTTGAAACCTTTGGCGAAGCCGGTAGCTACAAAACCAACATACCACTGTGCATCGAATATAAGCCCAGTGAGACCCGCGGCCGCTGTTTTGTCGATAATGCCGCCAAAACCCTGTGTTTGCTCAACGATATTCAGTGCAAAGACATGGGGGTCACTTTGGATTTCGGGCATTCCATATATGGCAACGAAAATCCGGCCGAAGCCGTATCGCTTCTCGCGAATAGCCCCTACCGTTACTACATCCACATTAATGACAACGACGGTCGCTGGGATTGGGACTATTTTTGCGGGACCAAGCATTTCCTGGAATACGTCGAATTTCTCTATTACATGAAAAAAGATGGCTACAATGATTACCTGACGTCGGATACATCGCCGACCCGCTGGGATATCAAAGGCACCTTCGAAGCCAATAGCCGGATATCCAACCGAATCTGGAAAATGCTGGAAGAAATTGACATGCACGAATTTGAAAGCTTGATCGCCGCAAGCGATTATCTGCAAACATGGCAATTTATCGAGGCCAATATCTTTTCGTTAAAATAAAAGCAGAGGAGTTTAGATCAAAATGACCTCAGAACCTATGAGCGTAGAGGAACTCGAAAAAATGGCGGTGGTCATCCGCTGTGACATCATCGATATGATCTGCACCGCGGCCGCCGGTCATCCGGGCGGCTCGCTTTCAGCAACCGATGTGGTCACCGCGCTTTATTTCCGCGTGATGCGCATCGACCCCGAAAATCCCGACTGGCCGGACCGCGATCGCTTTATCCTGTCCAAAGGCCACGCCTGTCCGGTCTGGTATGCAGCCCTGGCCGAGCGGGGCTATTTTGACAAATCACATCTGAAAACCCTGCGCCAGATGGGCAGCATCTTGCAGGGCCATCCGGACATGAACAAAACCCCCGGCATCGATATGACCGCCGGCTCATTGGGCCATGGCTTGTCGGCCGGTTTGGGCATGGCGCTGAGCGCCAAGTTACAACAAAAAGAATACCACGTCTTTGTGGTTATAGGCGACGGTGAGTCCCAGGAAGGATCTATCTGGGAGGCCGCCATGGCGGCGCCGCGATTCAAGCTAGATAATCTGACCGCTATTTTGGATTATAATCACCTGCAAAATGACGACAGTGTGGATGATATCATGCCTATCGAACCGGTGGCGGATAAATGGCAGGCCTTTGGCTGGAACGTTATTGAAGTCGACGGCCATGATATGACGCAGGTGGTGCAGGCGCTGGAAGAAGCCAGATCCCACCGGGGCGCACCCACCATCATCGTAGCCAATACGGTCAAAGGCAAGGGGGTTTCCTATATGGAAAATGTATGTGAATGGCACGGTAAGGC
>JASFJF010000159.1:0-8277 GCA_050122255.1 Desulfobacterales bacterium | reverse complement strand
TATACCCTGTCACCCCTTGTCACCTGGCGCATTGATCCGGATATTGCTGCCCGGGAAAGCCGCACCAAACCCGCTATGCCATAGCTTTATGTGCCGTTGCAACCTCACAGTGATATGACAGTGCTTAGTGATACCAGTATATCCATTTTGATCCTGAATTAAAAAATCCAAGCACCAAACGATAAATTCCAAACAAAATCCAAATTCAAAATATCAATGATCCAAACATGTTTGGAATTTGATTCATTGGATATTGAAATTCGTTTGGAATTTGAGCTTTGTTATTTGGGTTTTATTGGTAACGTGGTGCTTGATGCTTGGGACTTCTCATTTTCTTGAAGACCTGTGCTTGATGCTTACGGGAAAACGGTATCTCGCGTTTCAAAATCAAAAAAATATCCATCGCGCTGCAATTGAATCTGATCTGGCGCAGCCCAGCTGCCTCCCAGCGCCCGGTGCAAATTAACGCGGTTGGTCAATATGCTCAAATCCACCTGGGCCAGATTATCCTCGGCTGTAAAGCGCGTTTGCTGGGCGTCAAGCACGTCCAGATATTGTATCAAGCCCTTTATGTAACGGTTTTGCGCAACGCGCTGGGTTGCGCGCGCCTCCTCTAAAAAGACCAGCTCGCGCTGCCGACGTTCAAGCTGCTTTTGACGGGTCAACAAGGCCCCTTCCACTTCGGCAAAAGCATTTAAGACCGTATTGGCATAGTCCGAAACAGCCTGTTGATACTGGGCTTCGACACCCCGCTGGCGGGCTTTCAGACGATCGGCATCCACCAGTGGCTGGACGACGCCGCGGGCAAAATTCCAGACAACGCTGTCGCTTTTAAACAGCCGGTCTTTACCGTCTGCATTCCAGCCGTAACTGCCGGTCAGGGTGATTTTGGGAAAGCGGTCCGCTTTAGCAGCACCGATTTGCTCGTTTAAGACCTGCAGCCGCATTTCCGCTGCGCGGATATCCGGTCGCTGGCGTAACAAAGTTGAAGGAAGCCCGGTGGGCACCGCTTGCGGCTGCCGGTAATAATCAGCCGGCTGGGCTCGCGCTGGACGAGTCTCCGGGTAACGACCCAATAGAATCGAAAGTTGCTGCTGGGTCGTTCCCAGTTGCTGCTGCAATTCTGGTACGCGGGTTTGAGCCCCGGCCAGGATTCTGCGCGCCTGTCGGACATCAAGAGCAGATGTCAGACCCCGGCGGTAACGCGTTTCGACAAATTGCAAACTGCGTTCAAAGGCCGCAATGCTCTCGGCGGCTATTTGCAGCCTGCGTTCAAAGGCTTCGATCTGCAAATACAGGCTGATGGCTTCAGCGACTAGGGTTTGCGCAATCGTGCGCCGATTTTCTTCCTCCACCACAATTTCATTCCAGGCTGCCCTGGAGGCCTTGGCCAGGCGGCTCCACAGATCGATTTCAAACAGCGCCAAAAAAGTCACCTGGTGGGTGGTGATCGTCTGTCCGCGTCCGACATTGACACCGCCGAAGCGACGTTCATCCCAGTCGTAATCGAAATTTAACTGGGGCCAACGCTCAGCGCTGGTCTGAACATATTCGGCCCGGGCCTGCAGAATCCGGGCCGCAGCCTGTTTCAAATCCCAGTTATACCGCAGCACGTCCTCAACCAGTTGGTTAATATCGCGATCATTAAAATCGTGCCACCAGCGATCGGCAATCACAGCATCGGCGCTGGGCGCGATAGAGCCGCTCTGGTATAAATTCGGGATTTCGATACGTACATCAGGGCGTTGGTAACGGGGGCCCAAATTAATACACCCGATCAATGCGCCCAGCACGATACCGACTGCACTGATCAGAAAATAGCGACGCATCATGGCTTTGTCTCCTTTGGTTTGATTCCAATTGATTGATATTATTTAGGTATCAAAAGCTACACGGTTGTATAAAACCGCTATTTTAAAGTCAAGCGTCATATCGGGCGAATCACCCGCAAAACCGGGCCTCAACAGCATTGGCTGTCTTATCTTGATGCCATAACTGGATATCAATAAAAGCTTATGGGTCCGAAGGTCAGCCGGCACCTCAACCCGAAAACGCCGAGTCAGCAGACCGACCGATTCAGCAGACGTATGAATTTTGATTTTCAATCACATAAACCTTGCAAGTCAATTCAAATTAAAGTAATACAGCACAAACGGCTCCGCCCCGGTAGGTTATCATACGGCCTTGGAAACGCAGGCGGCTGCCCCGGTATAACCTTCTGGAAATCCCGGCCTTTTGACTTGTGCAACGGAGCCATGAGACCGGGCATCGTCTATTAGCCAACCTTCGGGTGACCGGATATTTGGAGGATGAATTCCATCATCAGGTTACAGGCCTGCTATGGCATAAACCGAATATTGGGCCACGACAATCCTTCCCATGGAAAACTGTCAGGATACAGGCTCATCCGTAAAGCACAAACATTAAGCGATTGAAGGTCGGAACTGATTCGATGGCTGAAGCGATAAAATCTTTGGGAATCTGTTTGGGGGCATCAACTGTATCGATTGCCCTGTTAACACGGGCTCCACTTCACCCTGAAGATAGAGTACCGGCAGTACAAACCAAACCGCTGTTGGTTGAATCCGCCCTTTATCCCCATGAGGGCGATCCGAAGCGCACGCTCCTGAAAGCTTTTGAAGAGTTGGATTTGGGCGTGTTCGATCGAATTGCGGCCACCGGGCGTAAATTTCGCAAATTTGTAAACCTGACATCCATATCCGAACCCGAGGCCGTTGAGCATGCGTATCAATATGTCAAACCTGCGGGAGTTGATTGTCCGGCAATCATTTCGGCCGGCGGCGAAACCTTTATGGTCTATGTTTTGGATGGCTCGGGTCGTATCTCCAACGTTATCACCGGAAATAAATGCGCTTCAGGTACCGGCGAATTTTTTCTACAGCAACTGCGGCGCATGAATGTTTCGCTCGAGGAGGCGGCTCAATGGGCGTCAGTGGAGTCACCCCACGACGTATCCGGCCGGTGCTCGGTCTTCTGCAAATCGGATTGCACCCACGCCACTAACAAAGGCGTTCCAAAATCTCAGGTTACCGCCGGATTGTGCAAAATGATGGCCAATAAAATCCTGGAACTCCTCAAAAAAGTGGAACGGCGCAATTTATTGCTCACCGGCGGCACCGCCCGCAACCATATGATGGTCGATTACCTCAAACAGGACATTCCGGGATTGATCGTGCCGGATGAAGCCCCTTATTTTGAGGCGCTTGGAGCTGCATTATGGGCACTGGAAAATGAAACCGCTGCAGTTGAAGGCGAGGCCAATTTGTTCCGCTCGGAAATCACTTCTTTTGATACCTTACCGCCGCTTAAAGATTTCGCTGCCGAGGTCGAATTCAAAAGCATTGAAAAAAAGGATGTGACCCCCGGCGATATCTGCATTTTAGGCCTGGATGTCGGCTCAACAACAACCAAGGCGGTGCTATTGCGCAAATCAGATGACGCCATGCTGGCCTCGATTTACCTGCGTACCAATGGTGACCCGGTCGGCGCTTCCCGGCGCTGTTACCAATCCATCCTGAAACAAATCCAGACGCGGGTAGACCCGGCGCAACTGTCGATTATCGGCCTGGGTGTATGCGGATCAGGCCGGCAGATCGCCGGTTTACATGCCCTCACCGACGGCGTTATCAACGAAATCATTGCGCATGCCACTGCTGCTGTCTATTTCGACCCCAAAGTCGACACCATTTTTGAAATCGGCGGCCAGGATGCCAAATATACATATATCACCAACGGGGTGCCGTCGGATTATGCTATGAACGAGGCCTGTTCGGCCGGCACCGGCTCGTTTTTGGAAGAATCCGCTTATGAAACCCTTGGGGTCGAAATGGAAAAAATCGCTGGGGTGGCCCTGAAAGGTCAGCAGCCCCCAAATTTTAACGATCAGTGCGCCGCATTTATTGCCTCTGACATCAAAAATGCTATTCACGAAGGCGTGCGCCACGAAGACATTGTCGCCGGGCTGGTTTATTCCATCTGCATGAATTATTCAAATCGCGTCAAGGGCAATCGGCCGGTGGGTGAAAAAGTATTTATGCAGGGCGGGGTCTGTTACAACGAAGCTGTTCCATTGGCCATGGCCTCTCTGATTGGCAAACCGATCGTGGTTCCACCGGAACCCGGACTGATGGGCGCTTATGGTGTTGCCCTGGCCGCTAAAAACCGAATCGATGCCGGGCTGATGCCCGCAGACCAATTTGACCTGGCCACGCTGGCAAACCGCAGCGTCAGGTATGGAAAATCATTTATCTGCAAAGGCGGAAAAGAAAGATGCGACCGCCGCTGCGAAATTGCCATGATTCAGGTGGAGGGTAAAAAATATCCATTTGGCGGCGCCTGCAATCGCTACTATAACCTGCGCCACAATGTAAAATATGACGTCGCCAAATTGGATCTGGTGAGAATCCGCCAACAGCTCATATTTGAAAAATACGGCGCGCGCACGCCGGAGGATTCAGGCCGCACCCTGCGGGGAACCATCGGGTTTAATCGCAGTTTTTTGATCAACACGTACTACCCGCTGTATTCCAATTTTTTCACCGAACTGGGTTATGCGATCCTTTTGCCGCCCCAACCCTCCCAGGAAGGTATTGACCAGCGCAACGCGCCTTTTTGCTATCCGGTCGAAATGGCTCATGGATTTTTCTATGCATTGATCGAATCCCAGCCGCAGCCGGATTTTGTTTTTTTGCCGCATTTCAAAGCTGTGCCCAACGAAAATAACGCCGAACCAAATTCTCAATCGCAGGTCTGCCCGCTGGTTCAGGGGGAAACGTTTTATCTGCAAACCACCTTTCGAAAAAAACTGGGGCTGCTGGCCGAAACAGGCACTCAACTGTTAACACCCCTGATTGATCTTTCCGGGGGAATCACAGATGCGCGCCAGCCGTTGCTCGCGGCTGCACGGCAGATGGGCATTAAACGCAAAGAGGCCGAAGCTGCCTTTGAGATTGCTTTGCGCAGACAGCTAGATTGTTTTGCTGAAATGCAGGCCATCGGTCAAAGCGTCATGGCCAAACTGGAAGCGCATCCGGAAGACTTGGCCGTGGTCATTTTTTCCCGTCCGTACAATGGTTATGCGGAAGAAGCCCATATGGGGATCCCGCACAAATTTGCTTCGAGAGGTGTTCGGGTGATCCCGCTTGATTTTCTCGAACTCGATGAAGAGCGATCCAAGCGGCATATGTACTGGGGCATGGGCAAACTGATGATGAAAGCCGGCCGGCTCGTCAAGCGGCATCCCCAGCTGTTTGGCACCTATATCACCAATTTTTCCTGCGGACCGGATTCTTTCGTCGTCGGATATTTCCGGGAAATTATGGGTCGCAAACCGTCTCTGACCCTGGAACTCGACAGCCACACGGCCGATGCCGGATTGGAAACCCGCGTCGAAGCGTTTCTGGATATCGTGCAGGCCTACCGTCAGCTGATTGCCCAGAAAAAAATAATCCAGCACGAGCAAGCATTTCAGCCGGCCCGGATCAGACATGACAACGGCACGGCTGAAATAGTGACCTCTTCGGGTGATGCCATCCCCATGACCGATCCGCGCGTTACGGTTTTGCTGGCTTCGATGGGGAGACTATCCTCGGAGGCATTTGCGGCTGTTTTGAAAGGCTCGGGTTTTCACGCCAAAGCGCACCGTCCTTCAGACGAAGCCGTGCTAAAACTGGGTCGCGCCAACACCTCCTGCAAAGAATGCCTGCCACTGATTCTGACCACAGGAACACTGCTCAGCTATGTCAATAACGGCAAACGTAAGGATGAGGTCCTGGTTTATTTCTTTGCCACCGGCTCCGGGCCGTGTCGTTTCGGACAATACTATATTTTCATGGAAGATCTCATTAAACGGCTTGAGATACCGGATGTGGCCTTGTTTACCCTGACCTCCGAAGACGGTTACATGGGCATGGACAAGGATTTCGAAACACGGGGCTGGTGGTCGGTGGTTGTTGCCGACATCATGGAAGACATTCGCTCGATGATATTGGCCAATGCGGTTGAGCCGCGCAAAGCCACAGAGATCTTTGAATTCGAATGGCAGGCGCTGCTCGTTGCACTGCAAGAAGGCAAATTTGCTGTTTTAGAGGCACAGCTTATGCGCACTGCGCAGCAGCTGCAGCAGCTGCCCATGAAAAAACCATTTGAAGCCATTCCGAAAATCACCCTATCAGGCGAAATTTTCGTGCGCCGCGATGCGCTCTCGCGCCAATACATCACCGAGCGTCTGGCGGAAAAAGGATTTGCCACCGTTTGTTCGCCGGTTGCTGAATGGATCTTATATTGCAACTACATGGTCGATCAGGGACTGAGCCCGGAGTCCTTGAGCATAATGGAAAAATTCAAATTTAAGATTCGCAATAAATTTCAGGCCCGCTATGAAAGGCGAATCAAGTCGATTTTAAACCAATCGGGGCTGGTGCACGCTGAGCCCATTGACATTGACGCCTTTATTCGAAATGCAGCGCCTCACATATCCAGAAACCTTCCTGGTGAAGCCGTACTGACCGTTGGCGGTTCCCTGACCGAAGTCGTTTCTCAGTCCTGCGGTGTCATCGCTATCGGCCCTTTTGGCTGCATGCCCAACCGGTTGTCGGAAGCCATTTTAAATGAAACCATGAATCGTAACGAAAAGCTGGCAACTGACCCTGCGAATCATCAGCTGAAAGCTGTCTTGACCGATATCGATCAGCTTCCGTTTCTGGCCATTGAAAGCGATGGCTCCCCTTTTCCGCAACTCATCGATGCAAAGCTGGAAACGTTTTGTTTACGGGCTGAACGATTACACGAGCGCATGATGAAATACCCGAATAAGCACGGTCCGCTTTAACGATCCGGCAAAGCGCAATCGAAGCGTATGGAACAACTGATCGACAATCGTTAAATCAAGGATAGCAACCCATGCGTCAGGCTTATATTGGGGTGGCGGCCCAGTTGACAGTCGCCTTGTTACTGACGTTAACGCCTGCTGCACCCGGGAGGTGTGAAACCATGTCGCCGGCAAGCTCGACTCAGACGATCCCGTTGCCCGATCCGGTTACCGATGGAGACATCTCGGTCGAAAAGGCATTGCAGACAAGGCGATCGGTGCGCTCCTATAAAAACGACCCTCTGGATCTTGTCGAAATATCGCAGCTGGTGTGGTCGGCCCAGGGAATCACATCTGCGCGAGGGTTTCGAACAGCCCCCTCTGCCGGTGCCCTTTTTCCGCTGGAGCTTTATGTGATCGCCGGCCGGGTCGAAAACCTGCCTTCCGCAATTTACAAATATGACCCCCACCAGCATGCACTGATTAAAATCATCTCGGGAGATAAACGTACAGAGTTCAGCCGTGCCGCCCTGCGTCAGGGAGCCATCCGAAAGGCACCCGCTGTTTTGCTGTTTAGCGCCGTATATGAGCGCACCACCGGAAAATATGGCCATCGCGGTATTCGCTATGTGCACATGGAGGTGGGCCACGCAGCTCAAAACGTATGTCTGCAGGCGATTGCATTAGGGCTCCATACAGCTGTGATTGGTGCCTTTCAAGACGAAGCAGCCAAAAAGATCGCTCGTCTGCCTGCCAATCAACAGCCGTTGTATTTCATTCCGGTCGGTCGGTAGCTCAGGTCCTAGCTTCACATTTGGATGTCCTTGATATTTTAAATATTCATGTTAAGAATGTGATTCAACCATAGCCGGGTTTCAGGTGCCGGGCCTTCGCCGCGCCGTAGCGGCTACGTCCGCGCAGGCGAGTGTCAGGTTTCGAGTTCAGGGTTCAAAGGTTCTGGGTTCTGAGTTCAGAAATTTCAGAAATGGAATGCTTGTTTGCAGCTGTTGTCCAGTGTCATTCAATATCTTATGCTTGGTGTCCAAAGGGGTCTAACCTCTGAACCTTTGGACGCTGAACCTCTGAACCCATGAATAGACACCCGAAACCCGAAACCTACTTATTTCTGAAACCTGACACCTGAACCCTGGCCTTGTTACGATTGATATTGGACACCTGGCTGGTAGTCAATACGAAGATACTTTAATGAAAACCAACCGAAAAAAGATATGGGGCTGGGCCCTGTATGACTGGGCCAATTCCGCGTTTGCCACCACCGTGATGGCCGGATTTTTTCCGATTTTTTTCAAGCAATACTGGAGTTACGGAACAGATGTGAACGTCAGCACCGCCCAGCTGGGCTTTGGTAATTCCATTGCGAGCTTGATCGTGGCCATAATGGCCCCCATACTGGGAGCCATCGCCGATAAAGGCTCTGCTAAAAAGAA
>JASFJF010000158.1:0-8346 GCA_050122255.1 Desulfobacterales bacterium | reverse complement strand
AAAACGGTCCACGACAGTTGCCAAGAAGCGCAAGACATCTGCTACGAAAAGGCGAACCACGACGGCTGCCAAAAAAACCACCGGCCGGACGAAACCGAAAACACGCACGCGCACCGCAAAAACCAAAAAATAAGCTACGGCCAGCGACGATAAAAAGCACCTCAACCGCTCGGAAGTAAGTAGACGCTCGTTTTAAAGGGTTCAAATGTTGAGTATCAGAAAAATAGGCGTTATCGGGCGAACGTACCGACATTTGAATCGTTATCGGCAAATTCTGGCGATTTTGATTAAGTATGGATTTGGGGATTTGCTCGACAGGCTCCGTATTGATCAATACATTGGCGCCGGTCTGCAGGTCATTTCCAGAAAAAGGGCCGAGCGGGTTGAGAAACTGACCCGACCCCAGCGGTTGAGATTAGCATTTGAAGAACTGGGGCCGACCTATATCAAACTCGGCCAAATTCTTTCCACGCGTCCGGATCTGGTGCCGGTCGATATCCTCGAAGAACTGGCGCGGCTGCAGGATGAGGTGCCGCCTTTTCCTTTTGAAGCCGTCAGAGGGGTTATTGAATCCGAATTTGGTGTGTCCGCCGAAGAAGTGTTCGATCAGCTGGACGAACAGCCGCTCGCATCGGCTTCCATCGGTCAGGTGCACAAAGCCCTTACCAGGGATGGTGAACCCGTTGCCGTTAAATTTCAGCGCCCCGACATTCAGAAGATCATAGAGGTCGATCTTGAAATTATGCTTCATCTGGCCACGCTTGCCGAGCGCCACATACAAGAATTTGAAATCCATCGGCCGGTTAAAATTGTCGAAGAATTTGCCCGCATATTAGAAAAAGAAATTGACTATAACAATGAAGCCACCAATATGGAGCGTATTGCCCGCCGATTCCTGGATGTTCCGCATGTCTATATACCGGCCGTATTTAGAGAATTCACTACCTCTCGTGTCCTGACAACCGAATTGATTGAAGGCATTAAAATTTCCAAAAGCGAAGCAATTGTAGAAGCCGGTCTGGATCAAGAAATCATTGCAGACCGTGTTGTGGGATTGGTGTTCAAGCAAGCCTTTGAATATGGTTTCTTTCATGCCGATCCCCATCCGGGAAATATTTTTGTTTTGGCAAACAATGTCATCTGCCTGGTGGATTATGGCATGATGGGGCTTGTGGATCGCGCCACTCGCGAGGCGTTTGTTGATTTGATAGATAGTGTGGTTCATCAACAGGAGGTCAGAACAACCCAGGTGCTGCTGAATCTAACCGATTGGGATGAAGAGCCCGATATCCGTGCCCTGGAAAGAGAAGTTGCTGATTTCATGGGGCGTCATTTCTACAAGCCCTTGAAGGATATGGAAATTGGAAAATTGCTGCAGGATTTGCTGCACCTAACGATGCGGTTTCGACTGCGACTCCCGCCCGATATTTTTTTAATGATTAAAGCCTTGAGTTCCATCGAAGGTGTCGGCCGCGCACTGGATCCGGATTTTGATTTAATTGCACATGCGCGCCCCTTTATCCAGCAGGTTAAGCTTGAGCGCTTCGGTCCCAAGCGGATTTCCGATGATGTTTATGATATAATGTCACGGTTGCTTCAATTTCTACAGCGTTTTCCAAAAGATTTGATGGATCTGACCGGCATGCTTCGGCAGCAAAGATTAAGCCTTCAACTGGAACATAAAGGGCTTGAGTCGATGCTGGCCACCCAGGATCAGACCAGCAATCGCATGTCTTTTGCCATCATTATCGCTGCGCTGATCATCGGATCAGCGCTGATTGTCATTTCCGAAATTCCGCCGCTTGTCTTTGGCATTTCATTGATCGGTATCATCGGCTACCTGGTCGCTGCGATTATGGGAGTCTGGTTGCTGGTGGCAATCATTCGAAAAGGAAGATTGTAAACATCAGTGGCCTAGCAAAATCTGGCGCCCACTCCAAATAAGCGGGTCGCACGACGTCTGTCCAATAATATGCGCCTGGTGACTTCTGCTATCTGACCGTCCGTGTTGCGGCCGAAAGGTCGGTCATCAGATTTAATCAGAATTTTGCGGCCCGGCCGATGGGCATAAGCAGATTCAAAATACAGGCCGCTTTTGCTGTAATTGTGCACGATACCCGAATAATGAAATCCCGTGCGCCTGTCTGCAAGCGTAATCGGAACTTTACAATTAATGCGCCTGTTTCTTTTCTTCAAATCACGGATGGGCATTTTGCACCTATTTCTGTAGCGCTTGTGTTGGGACGAATTATATTTCAAAATGTAAGACGGTTCGAACTTAAGTCAAAGAATACAGCGGCTGTCATAGATGGGTTCGGTTTGTCAGATGATGACATACGCTCTAAATTACATGAACAGCAACAGACTTAAGGCCATTACGGCCATTCCCAGAATGAGACCGTAAATGGAAAGGTGATGTTCGCCGTATTTTTGGGCGGAAGGCAATAATTCATCGAGAGAGATAAATACCATGATGCCGGCAACTCCGGCAAACAGAATGCCGAAGACAAAATCACTTAAGAAATTAAGCAGAATAAAATACCCGATGAGGGCGCCGACGGGCTCGGCGACTCCGGAAAGAAAAGAATAATAAAAGGCTTTTCTTTTGCTTCCGGTGGCATAGTATATGGGAACCGATACTGAAATGCCCTCCGGGATGTTGTGGATGGCAATAGCTACCGCGATGGATAAACCCAGGGCTGGATCAGAAAGCGCGGCCGCAAAAGTGGCCAGACCTTCCGGAAAGTTATGAATGGCAATGGCCAAAGCGGTGAACATCCCCATGCGCAAAAGCTTTCGGTTTTTGTCGCTGACCTGTTCAGGTCCCATTTCTTCTACGCCCCGGATCTCATGGGGATTTTCAAAGGATGGCACCAGCTTATCGATAATACCGATCAGAAGGATCCCGCCAAAGAAGGCGGCCACCGTCATCCAGGTGGCTCTGGTGAGGTCAAACTGCTCAGCCAGCGCATCTTTAGCCTTGATGAAGATTTCGACAAAGGAAACATATATCATCACCCCGGCTGAGAATCCCAGCGACAGCGACAGAAATTTCGTATTGGTGCGTTTGGCAAAAAATGCCAGGGCGCTGCCAATGCCAGTGGCCAGGCCGGCAAACAGGGTGAGACCAAAAGCAATCAATACATTTTCTTCAAACATGCAAATGTTCCAGTTTTACGATGATAGGAAGATGCCGATCGACCCCGGTTTTACTTTTTTCTTTAACTGTGTTTTAAAAGTATACTCATTTTTGCGATTGAGGCAATAACAGTTTCAACGGTCTATCAAAGTATAAGCATGTGCGTATCCTGTTCTAAAAGCGAATGGCTTTGATAACAAATACGAAGCCGACGATGATCATCAAAACCGCGCCTATTTTGTAAATCAATGTTCTTGATTTAAGCCAGCCCATATCAACCAGCTTGGCTACCAGAAACAGTGCGGGAACCGTTCCAACTCCGAAGGCCGCCATCAGCCCCATGCCGGCCAGCACTCCCTGCTGGGTTGAAGGAGCATCCATGCCGGCACGAGCCACCCCCAGCAGCGCTGTATAAATCGGGCCGCAGGGCAGCAGGCCGAGCAGCAATCCCAGCGGCAGATAAACCGCTGTGGATTTTTTATGCAGCAATTTACCGAACCCTTTTGAGATGAAACCGCCCGGGCTGGAATGATCGCCAAAGACCTTGCCCAGTGGAACCCATCCGGCCATAGCGAGCCCCATGAGCATAATCAAGGCGCCGGTAAAAATCATCACCCCTTTCTGTACCCTTTCAATATTGGCGGTGATCATGGTCAGTGATCCGGCGGCGGCCACCACACCACCGAGGATGGCATAGGTTGATATTCTGCCGAGATGATACAGAATCAGGGGGATAAAAATGCTTTTGTCTTTAAGATTGAGGCTAAAGCTGACCACAATCGGCCCGCACATACCGATACAATGTCCAAAGCCGATCGTAAAACCGGTGGAAAGATACAGCAGAAAAAGGGTTTCAGTAGATAACATCGAAGATAAATTCAGTTTGACCTGCATCGGGTATGGTGACCGTTGCCTGCCAGGTTCGGCGGCCGCTGGGGCACTTTACGATGACTCCCTGGCCTTCATATGAATGACCACCGACGGATTTGAGTTGTACGCGGTTAGGGCCCATATTCATGCCCGGCATTCCCAGATCAATATATGGGGCTTTGGTCGAGGTTAACTGTTTTCCCGATAAGGTAACTCTGAAGAACAGGTTTTGCAGGGCCTTTACCGGTCTCGGGGTGACATCTAAAGTTACCGTATTTTCTAAAAGAGATTGGGTGCAGGGGCCGGCATGCAGGTCGCAGTTGATCATCTCCTGATATTTATCGGCGGCTGAGATATGCCCCGGAGCCGACACTAAAAATACGGCTAAAATGGCTGCGCTAAACATGATTGTCAGGCGTCTCATCTGTGTTGCAATCGCCTCCTTTTTGCTTTTTTGTCAAAAAGCATCCGCGACTGCTGCCGAGCATCCGCGGATACTAAAGATGTATTTCTATATGACGTCTGTCATCTGACCTCTATCTTCTGGGCGCCGCTTTTTTTATAATATGGTGTATCCCGGCCCCTCCCCTCCCTCCGGGCAGGTCCAGGTGATATTTTCATAGGGGTCCTTAATATCGCAGGTTTTGCAA
The DNA here is from genome assembly GCA_050122255.1 of Desulfobacterales bacterium. Lineage (GTDB taxonomy): Bacteria > Desulfobacterota > Desulfobacteria > Desulfobacterales > JAHEIW01 > JAHEIW01. The sequence goes on along the minus strand of JASFJF010000158.1, from coordinate 3,687 downwards.
TGTAGGCAGTTGGAGGGATTCAACTTCAGCCGCTTATGGCCGGTCTTGTCATCGGTCTCAATCTCATAAACATCCCCCGGGCAAAAGCGGGTACAGGGGCTGCGGTATTTGTGATAACAGGTATTAATACACAGATCGGTGTCGTGGACGATGATATGAGACGGCTGATCCTCCCGGTGCTTGGTCTTGGACAGATATACACTGGTGAGCTTGTCCACAAACAGCTCGCCATCGTATATTTTTGGATCGACCGATGACTTAATCTCAACCTGCCCGCCATTGAGCGGCTTGAGCGTTTTATAATCATCTTCCAAGGGCATATTATCCACAAAACCCCGTCCGCCGGTGACGTACTGGGCGCCCAGATGGATGAATTTCATCGGGTTGGTTTTTGAAAGGGCCTGGTAAAAATTGCGGCCTTCATACAGTTGATCTTTTACATAGCTGTTTTCAAACAAGTCGCTGTAGACTTGAAGAGCCTGCTGGTCAAAACTTTCCTTTTCCATTGCGGTCACGATGGCCTCTGCGGCGAGCATGCCAGATTTCATGGAGACATGGATGCCCTTTAGGCCCGGCATGTACTGAATGCCGGCGCTGGCGCCGATAAAAAGACCGCCGCCAACCGCCAGTTTGGGCAAAGTGTAATATCCACCGGTGGCCACGGCTCTGGCACCGGCCTCGACGACCTTGCCGCCTTTGATGAGGTCGGCTACAAACGGGTGGCTTTTGAATTTGATAAACGTATCATACAGATCCAGCAGGGGATCATCATAGCAAAGTCCGGTCAAAAACCCCAGGGTCAGGCGGTTGCCGCTCATCTCATATATAAAAGCACCACCGGGAATGTAAAGCCCGATGGGATAGCCCATCAAATGGATATCATTACCCTTGCTGGTTTTAAAATAACTGGATTCCTCGGGCAGCTCGATGACCTCTTCGATGCCGGTCTCAAATACCTGGGGCATTTTGCCTTCCATGAGGCCTAATTTTTTATCGATTTCCTTGAATAAACTGCCGCGAGCGCCTTCGCCGAATACCGTGACTTTGGCTTTTAAATCGATGCCCGGCTCAAAATTGGCTTTGGGTTCCCCCTCGGGCCCTATGCCCTGGTCGCCGGTGCGCACGCCCACAATGGTTTTGCCGTTGTCAGCGTAAAGGACCTCTTTGCCGGCAAATCCGGGAAATATATTGACCCCCATCTCTTCCGCGATTTGCCCCAGCCAGCGGGTAAATCGCGAAAGACTGATGATCAGGCTGCCCGTGTTGTGCATCGGTTTGGGTACAAACGGCATCCGTATAGCTGAGGTTTCGGTTAAATAATAAAATTCGTCCCCCCGCACCGTGGCCTCCAGGGGGCACCCTTTTTCTGCGTAATCCGGCATCAGCTCATTCAGAGCGATGGGATCCATGACCGCACCGCTCAGGGCATGCGACCCAATTTCGGCACCTTTTTCGATCAGGGCTACTTCCAGCTCCAGATTTTTTTCCTTGGCCAGTTGCATCAGTTTAATTGCACCTGCCAGGCTGGCTGGTCCGCCACCGACAAATAGTACATCAAAATCGATACTTTCACGCTCTATGGTCATAATCGCGACTCCTGTATTTCTGGGATATCTTATAATTTATTTATGAGATCAATGTTACCCAAAATGCGAAGCATGATGTTTAGCATACTCCGATGCCTTTGTAAATTGTGTCGTGCAGATTTTAGCCCTGTTTCTGTTTTGCTGAGGTTCTCATCGTCGAAAAGGTATTGTGTTATGATCGGTCGTAATTTATTTGAGGGCTTCAATCGCCTATGTTTTACCTTAAACGCCGAATTTTGTTGAACCCTGATTGTTTTTTTTTGCTAAATAGCTTATGGATTAAATGAAGGGTCGGAGAGTCTTTCCATTCAACCCCTGATATTTCATTCCGCGGCCAATTTAAGAAAAACTCCCCGACGCTTAGGCTTAATTGAATTTGAGCTTCTCATCCATTCGAGCAAAAATACCATGGATCTATATCTTTACAATTCATTGGCGCGCAAAAAGCAGGAATTCAAACCGATCAAATCCGGTGAGGTGGGGCTGTATACCTGTGGACCGACGGTCTACAATTATGCCCATATCGGCAATCTGCGGACCTATATATTCGAAGATATATTAAAGCGGGTGCTGATTTACAACGGATATGCGGTCAAGCATGTCATGAACATTACCGATGTCGGGCATCTAACCGGTGATCGCGATATGGGTGAAGATAAAATGGAAGCAGGCGCTGCGCGGGAAGGTAAAAGTGCCTGGGATATCGCCGAGTATTACACGCGGTCCTTTAAAAAAGACATCGAGCACCTCAATATACTGGCTCCGGACATCTGGGTAAAGGCGACCGACACGATCCCGGAGCAGATCGCCCTGGTGGGGACGCTAGAAGAAAAAGGGTATACCTATCGGACTTCCGACGGCATCTATTTTGATACATCCAAATTCAAGGATTACACCAAGCTTTCCCATCAGGACCTTGAAGCACTCAAGGAAGGTGCACGGGTGGAACGCAACCCGGAAAAACGCAATGCCACGGATTTTGCGCTCTGGAAATTTTCTCCGCAGGGCTCAAAACGACAGATGGAATGGGATTCTCCATGGGGCGCGGGTTTCCCGGGCTGGCATCTTGAGTGCTCGGCGATGAGCATGAAGTTTCTGGGTGATCAGCTGGACATTCATTGCGGCGGGACCGATCATATCGATGTTCACCATACCAATGAAATTGCGCAATCTGAAGCGGCGATGGGCAAAGCGTTTTTCAATTTCTGGATGCACGGTGCGTTTCTGATTATCCAGGGTGGCAAAAAAATGGCAAAAAGCGAGGGAAATTTCCTGACGCTCGAAAATGCCTTCCTAAAAAATGATATCAACCCCCAGGTTTATCGCTTTGCATCCTTTTTAACGCATTACCGCAAACCCATGGAGTACAGTAACGAGGGCATTCAAGCCGCCCGAAACGGCTTGCTGCACCTGCAAAACCAGGTGCGCCAGATTACGGCAACCGGCGTTAAAACCGAATCATCTGCTCACACTGAATTTAAAAATAAATTTACCGAAACCATCAATGATGATTTGAATATGCCCCGGGCAATGGCCGTTGTCCAGGAGATGCTCAAGAGCCATATCAGCGATGCCCAGAAGTACAGCACCATCATCGATTTTGATCGGGTGCTTGGATTGCGTTTGGATCGACTCGATCAAGACCCGGCGCTGCCCGAAGTCATTCAGAAATTGGTTGCTGCCCGTCGACAGGCCCGCATGGACAAAGATTTTGAAACCTCCGATCAGCTGCGCGCCGAGATCGAGGCCCTGGGTTATCAGGTGCAGGACACCCCTGACGGCATGAACGTCATCAAAAAATAGCCCCCTTGATTGCTGCATCGCTCAGTTGGCCACATACATTCGTGTGTTCAAGCGGCGCAGACGTTTCGAAAAATAAAAAATGTAAACGGGTTTCAGAACCGTAAGATCTTATCTGAGATCGAGGCGCGAGGAGAAGAAACATAAAACGTAAATGGGTATTAGAGGATTTAGATTTGGTGCGATGACAAGGCGTATTTCAGTTTGAAAACGGAGCGTACACGGAGTACGCGAGTATTTTAAACTGGAATATAACGCCGTCAGCGCGCAAAAGATGAAGCCTCTAATACCCATTTTAGCC
>JASFJF010000157.1:0-8372 GCA_050122255.1 Desulfobacterales bacterium | reverse complement strand
AGATGAAAGCGTGGATGAAATCTATCATCATCACCCACGCTTTTTGAAATCCCTGGCGATTTTAGGTGCTGGCCTGCGTCATTTCGTCTCTGCTCACGCTTTTAGGCACCCCCTCGTAAGGCGTTCGTCGGGTCGACTTATAGGTCCGTGGGTCCCGCATTGTCTTTAAAATATCGATGCTGTCTTTGAGCCCCTTGTTTATGCGGCACATTTCCATGGCCATCCCAACGACCTGTGCTACAGCCTGGACGAAATTAACGTCATTGAGCGTAAATTCCCAGGGCACGGCGGTGTAAACCCGCATACTTCCAATTAGCCGATCTCCGATAATGATCGGAACCGCAAGAATCGATGCGATGCCCTCTTTTTGGGCCTCTTTGGGGTATTGAAGCCGGGGGTCATCGGCAACATCGTAAATGGCAACCGGCTGGGCATCCTGTAAAGATGACGCAATCGATTGCAGCGCACTGATCGGCCCTTTGTTCAGATAATGATTGCTCAATCCATAACTGCCGGCGAGTTTGAGCTCTTTACTTTTAGGACTGAAGAGGAGCAGCGTACACCCTTTCACATTGAGGGCATGGGTGACACCTTCGACGGTGATCAGGGTAATTTCTTCCGGATCCCGAATCATGGAAATGGCTTTAGTGATGCGAATCAGGGTTTCATAATTAACGGTGGGCTTGTCCATGGTAACCTCCTTTCTGTTGAGTGGTGAAGTGCCAGGAGGGGCTCAACACGACGGGAGAAGAATTAGGGTTACCTTGCCGAAACCGATGAACGGTAGGTAGATGAATCGGTTTCAAACCAATGGTGCAAAACACAAGTAAAGTCGCTTGACGCGTGGCTGCCGTTCGATAATGAGCGGTGCAAATTCAATTTACGAAAAAGCCAAGTCAGTGGTCGCGTGCAACGGTTACATCCGCTGCCGGTGTCTGGTGGTTTGGTCCCCTCAAAGTTGACTCTAAGCGTTTACGAAAAATAATACAAGTAAAAAAATGATTCAAAAAATATAGAGACTACCTACAAATTTCCCTATCAATCTAAATTGTTAAAAAGCGCAAACAGCAACCCCCGGATTTTGGGGGACATTTCATCAAACTGCATGCCGATCGCCAGCGCCTTGGCTCCGTTGTGGACCACTTCGCGGCGCCAGGCGATCTTACCAGACATTTTCAGCAGCAGTGTGTGGGTGACCACACTGACAAATATCTTAGCATTTGTTGCGCTTTCGTGCAGAGTAGATATGTTCCAGGGCCCGGCTATTTTGTCAGAAGCAACAATAATGCTCATGCCCCCGATGGAAATATCTTCGGATTCGCCTTCAAGGTAAATGGCTTCATCGGGTGCATGCTCCGGATATATTTCAATCTCCAGCATCAGGGAAAATTTATGGCGGGTTTCCTTTCGAATGGTTTCATGAATGCCGTCCTGGTCGGACATCGAGCGGATACTGAGCAAGTCTATAATCCCCAGCTCGATATTGGGGTATTTACGGCATATGCGCATGAGTTTTTCTTTCGGAATTCTTACCAATTCAGTCGGCTCCAAGGTTTCGATGTAGGATTGGGACCGTTGTTCTTTGTTGAAAGGATAAATATCTCCAAAAAAATCATTTTCCGCCAATTCCAGGGTGGGTTTGCGAAAGACTTTTCTTTGATTTTGCAGCGTCAGGTAAATGGAATCCTTCAGACGGCCGGATACGATAAAAAACAGATAATCCTCAGGATCGCCAATTTCCTTAACCACCTGTTTAGCCGGCAACCGCATATTTTCAAACAGAGAGCAGAGCGCTTTTAATTCATGAATAGTTAATTTAGAAAAGAAATGACCGATCGGCAGCGTTTTATTCTGGTTGCTATCGAGCTCGGTTAAAAAGGTCTTTACATTTTGATCGGAGGGCATCTCTATATGCCACTGTGAAATTTTGGCAACAATTGCCGGTAACATCTTGCCGCTGTTCAAAAACAGCATAGCGGCCCGATTATAGGTTTGGGCCGCCGCATCGTGCATCTTGTTTTTTATAAGCAAATCCGCGTAAATCCGAACCAGTTCAGGATTCTCCGGGAATCTATCTAAAATTTCGAGCATCAGTTCCATCGAATTGATCACAATTGACCCTTCAATGATATGCTCGATGGTGTTTTTATCGATTTTGAATTGATGCGGCGTAGATTTTTTAATAAATTCAGGTACTTTCAATTAATCCACCCTTTTGTTTTATTTAGCGGTCAGTTCAGAATTGTTATATCTTCAAAAGCTTCGTCTATCCGGAAAAGGATGGAACTAATATCGGCAATTATGTTTAAAATCTTAAAATGTTAAATAAATAACTTTTTTAATAAGTTTTTTTGTTAATAGGAAATCACCCGCTCAATATCATGACATTTTCATTACGTCTGCGGAAAGCTTTTCCACTGCTCTGTGCATCAAGCGGGCGATGGGCATTTTCTGTGGGCAAAGCTGCTCTGCCCTGGCGTAATCAATGTGAACCAGCTGCTTTCGAATTGCTGACGGCAGGTCGTTAAACCGCTGGATGGCGTGTTGCCGCTTGCCATACTCGTCGTGATACATCAAATACCGCATGATATCGCTAATCGGAACGCTATTGTGTAAAGCGGATTCACACACATTTGCACATCCTGCGCAATAACCGGGTGCCGATGCCCGAGCGTAGCTTTCCAGCAATTGCTTGTCTTGCAAGGACAGTTTGGTTTGATTTAGGGCAGCGGCCACGTTGGCCTGCAAAATGGTTAAATTGGGCATATCAGAACAGATGCTGGCGATATGGGGATTTTCCCAGACCACTTTGAGCTTGGTTTGCTCGGGGGTAAAGCCTTTTTTGATGAAGTGATCGGTGAGTGCGACATCGGCCTCGCTTTCGCTGCCGACGTCCGAGTAGAAGCGGGCAAAAAATTTGGCCTGGGTCTTCATGGCGGTCAACCCGATTCCAGCCTCGGCACAGGCTTCCAATGCTCTTTTCATATCATCGGTGTTCATCAGCCGGTAATTGTAAGTGGTCATAATGCCGTCGATCCATCCCAGTTTGGCGCCTTCCATCAGGCTGTTTTCCATGTTCTTATGGGTGCTAAATCCAAAGAAGCGGATTTTACCTTTGGACTTTGCTTTTTCAGCCCAGGCTTTGACTGCTTTGGTCATCTGTTTTTTAACGTTTTTAACCATGTGGATAAAATACAGATCCACATAATCGGTCTGCAGCCGGGCAAGGGATTTATTCAGAAGCAGGCTCAGTTCCTGCGGCTCGGAGCTGCGGGCCTTGCTGACCAGAAATATTTTTTTGCGATCATCCGGGTATTTTACAAAAAACTGACCAATAGCCTTCTCGCTCTTGCCGCCGGAATATATTTCGGCCGTGTCCCAGTAGGTTACTCCCATTTTAAATGCCTGCCGCAATAGCAGTTGTTTTGATGTTAAGTTCTGGCTTCCGCCAAAGGACAGTATCGAAACCTGCTGTCCAGTTTTGCCAAAAGGCCGGGTGGGAACCTGTTTGGGTCCGGTTTCTTTGGCTTTGACGGTGTTGCTCAGTGAGGCAATTGCTGTTCCAGCCCCGGCGGCACCGGTGATTTTTAAAAACTCCCTGCGCGAACATCTCTGTTTTTTCTGCAACATTTTTCGTCTCCTTCTGCTTCTATTTTATTCGGTTTCATCTGATTTGATACCACAATGTTACCCATGTATAAAAGCACCTTTTTGTAGCAAATTGTATAATTGAATAGTTGAATGGATGATTAGTTGCATCGTCAATGAGCCGGTGTATTTTTATTTAGAACTTTGAATTGATGTTATTACCGCTATTAAGCCTTTGTGCTTATCGTTCATTTACGTCTTATTGACCACAGGTTATTTTTCAGTTATCAATTTCAAACGCAGACGCGCTAATGCTATTTTCAAAGGAGGATATCCATGGGTTGGTTTGGGAAATTAACACTCGGATCATTGGGGATGCTGATTGGCGGGCCCCTGGGGGCTATCGCCGGAGCAGCACTGGGTCATGCACTGATTGATAAAAGGGCCGGTTTTATCAGGCAGGATCCCAGGGCCATACCGCGACCCGAATTTGAGTATGCCGAGCAAGCCCAAGCAACCTTTTTTATCAGCCTGTTTTCAGTCCTGGGCAAGCTTTCCAAAATAGACGGGGTGGTCACCAGAGAAGAAATTGCGGTTGTACAGGATTTTATAAACAGCCTGCCGATTGACGAAACCGAAAAACAATTTGCGCGGCAGGTTTTCAACGAGGCCAAAGACTCACCATACCGCATCGATGATTTTGCCAGCCAGTTGTACCAGGCGGTCAAAAGCCAACCCACATTGCTGCTGACCTATTTTGAGCTCCTGTTTAGGATCGTTGCGGCCGACGGCAGCTATCATCCGGCAGAGGAAGCCGCATTAAAGAGCATAAAAGACATTTTTAATATTAGCGATAATCAATATGAAGATATAAAGGCCGTCTATTTCAATGACCTCGATAAACACTACAAAATGCTTAACTGCACACCTGAATCAACCAACGAAGAAATCAAATCCAATTATAAGAAACGGGTTAAAGATTTTCACCCCGACATCATTATTTCAAAAGGGCTTCCGGAGGAATTTATCGAATTTGCCGAAAAACGATTTCGTGAGATTCAGGAAAGCTATGAAAAAATCAGGCAGGAACGAAACTTCTGATTCAAAAATGCAGGGACACCACCGCTATATATCTACGAAAAAAAACGAATAATGCTAAATAGACCAAGGAGTCAAACATGCTGTTTTTCCAGATCGTGGGAATTGTATCTGTTGCCCTCTTGCTGATCATCATCGTTTTATTCTTACTTTATTTGCTTTTAAGAAAAGATATCACGCCGCTGATGGCCGACGAGGACATGCCGGTTCTTTTGCCGCTGGCGATCCCCACCAAAAATAGACCATTTATCATGCGGGTGCTTGTGTGGTTGTTTGATATTCGCAAGTGGCGGCTTAAAAAGAATTGGCATTTCTTTCTGGAAAACGGTGATGAAATCGTACTTCCCAAAGGTTTCGAGTTTGACGGCGCCTCCATCCCCCGAATTTTCTGGGCCATCCTCAGCCCCGTGGGGTTGCTCTTAATTCCTGGTTTGATTCATGATTACGGCTACCGCTACAAGCAATTATGGTTCAAAAACGTCAGCGGTCAAATCGAGCCGTATTTGAAAGATGCCGGGCGCAAGGTGTGGGATGATCTGTTCCGAGAGGTCGGCATATATGTCAATGGTTTTGCGATCATTGATTTTATCGCCTGGATCGGCGTCCGCGTCGGCGGCGGTTTCGCATGGTGTAAACACCGCAAGGAAAATGAAATCCCGAAACCGCCCGTTATTTGAGCGGCCATTCCAATTTTTAACAGAAAATGATTTTAGAAAACAGGAGAGACGGCCAATGGACTGAAACCTGCAAAATGGATACGCTGAGAGCCTGATGTTTGAGCATGTTTAATTGTTCTATCAAGGAAGGGACCAAATGAGCACTGTTTTTCTGATCGGCATTGCCGTCATGGCCGGGGTCGCGGTAACCCTGCAGGCGCAGTTCATGGGATTGATGGATCGCTCTCTGGGAACACTGACCAGCGTTTTTGTCACCTATGCTGGCGGCGGGTTTGTGATTACATTGATGCTGGCCGCTTTGCGCGCGGGCAATCTTAGAAATTGGCAAAGTGTTCCCTGGTATGCATACGGTGCCGGATTACTGGGCCTGATTATTGTCGGATCCATCGGGTATGTCGTGCCCCGGTTGGGGGTTGCCAAAGGATTTACCTTAATTGTCGCTTCTCAGTTTCTGCTTGCTTCTTTGATCGATCATTTTGGTTTTTTCGGAGCAATCGTGCGCCCGATGGAAGTCACACGTTTGCTGGGCCTGTGCTTTATGCTGCTGGGGGTCTGGTTAGTGGTTCGGTAATATTTTGTCTAAAAGAACAGAAAAAGACCCCGCGGATTGCCCGGCAATCCGACGGGGTCTTGGCGCTTCGTACATGTAACGGATGCAGTGGGTTACAGGCTGATATTCATGTGACGAAGCGTTTCGTAGGTTAAACCGCCCTCAGCGAGGTTGTTGGCCCGCTGGTAGGACTTGAGCGCAGACTGGGTTTGGTACCCGATGACGCCGTCGATGCGCCCGGGATTATGCCCGGCATCGCGCAGGCTCATCTGAACCTGCCTGATGATCGAAGCGTTGACATTGGTTTCACACAGGATTCGCCGCCATTCCACATGGCCGTCGCTGATTTTTTCAGACCGCGTAATGGTCTGATATTCGGCCGGGATCGCAACTTTACGCTCCTGGGGCGGTGTCAGCATTTTGCGGACTTTAACGGTCTTGTATTCAGCCGGAATTTCGACTTTGCGTTCTTTGGGCGGTTCCACCATAACCCGTTTTTTAATGGTTTCATACTGCGCCGGGATGAAGACTTCCTTGGTGGTCGGTGGGCTGATCATGACCCGTTTGGAAACAGTTTTATACGATGCCGGCACTTCTACCAGGCACATAATCTCACCGGTGGCATGGTCGATTTTTTCAATCGGACCGCGCCCCTTTTTCCAGACCGTATGAGCCTCCTTGACCAGAACCCGCTCCCGCTGCATTTCATATTGCGCCGGCACTTCAACCAAACGCTTGGATTCAGGTCCTACCAGGACCTTTTCTTCAACCCACTGATACTTGGCAGGAATAATTTCTATCCGGTGTGAAGCTTCTTTAACCAGAACGCTTTGCTTTTCCCAGGTGTACTGGGCCGGGATGAGTTCCAGACGTTCGGATTCCCCGCGCTTTAATACCTGCTCGGTAACGGTCCGATATGTCGGGCCAACAAACGTTCTGGCCCAACATTCGCCCGGCTTGGCATTGGGTGGAAAAAGGCTGCTGCCCGAGCCCGAAGCTTCAGCACCGCTAACTCTCTGATCAGCCGCCGCTGCTTCATTCGACATCTTGAGTTCCTTTTTGTAAACCTCAATGATCTTATCTTTTTCGGTGTTTTCAGCGCGAAGCTGATCGATTTTTTGGTTTTTTTCGTTGAGTTTGGCTTCATACTTGCTGTCCATTGTATTGCTGCCACCAGATGCACAGCCGATCAGCATGGCAGCCGCAACCCCAATGACAACCATTCCAGTAATTTTGGGTACAGTTCTTTTCATCAGTTACCTCCTTTTCCAACGGTTTTATCTCGGCACGCAGCACTTCGTACCACCTCTACCAGCTATAATATCTGAAGAATACACTAAGGCAAAATTCCTGCCATGCAATCATTTGCAGCCCGATTTTAACTTAACATTTTGATATAAATAGAAAATATTTTTACTATCGATTAAAGGGGTCGAAAATCAGAAGAAAAATTGGGGGATATTGCGCGGTTGACGGTCATATGACCCTGATTTGCCGGGGGTAAGATCCACAGAATGGCAACCAGGCTGTCAGATCCCACTGGAATTTAAAAAGATCATTGTGGAACACGACCTTAGCGGGCGACGACAATCAGCACTGAATTATGCAAACGTTTTTTCAGGGCCGCCATGTTTTCCGGCTCGTGGGGCAACGTCTGAAGGGCATCCGCAGGCGGTTGCAGTTTGCTAAGAATTTTGGACAGCCGGTCAATTTTTGTTGCGCAGCTGGCATTTTCATATACACGGGTTTCGCCACTTTGCACATGCTTCACGCCTATCATTGAACGCACCACGCCGACGACTTCACCGCTCATGTTCAACAGCGGACCGCCGCTGTTGCCAGGCTGGATGGGCACGGTTGTCTGATAGCTGGCCGGGTCATTTTGAAGCCCGGATAATTTACTGATGACGCCATCTGTCAGTTTCGGGGTGACACCCATTTGATCAATACGGGGAAAGCCGATGGTAAAAACTCTGGCGCCGACATCGATACCATTGGTTGCCAGCGGAAGGGCCGGTGGCAGCAGCGCGGTGTCAACCACCTGCAAAATGGCGATATCATGAACAGCATCCGACAGAATCGGCCGGGCTTTGATCTGCTGACCGGATACGTCCAAAAGCAAAATCTCGGCAGCCGAGTCCACCACATGATGATTGGTAATCACATAGCCCGCTGAGATCGGCCACCCGGTGCCAACAGAAGCGCCGGCAAAAGACGCGGTGCGCGAGTCGGTGCCCTGAATGTGTTTTTTGCTTTCGATTTTGCAGCTGAGCTGTCCGGCCAAAGGATGATCGCCTGCAAGTTCAGCAATTGAATCGTAGGCTTGCTGGGCACTGCTGAGATTATCGTTTTTAAGGTGCGTCAACCCGCTTTTAAACAACCATCCAATGGCGATATCAAGCTGTTGAGTTGCGTCTGTATCGTTTTTGTCGACATCACTGGCATTTAGCATGCCCAAT
>JASFJF010000156.1:0-8378 GCA_050122255.1 Desulfobacterales bacterium | reverse complement strand
ATGCCATGCGCCTTGAGCCCCGTCTAAATGGACGGGGTCCTGGGATTGGCAAAAGCTATTTTAACATCTGGTTAATCACGATCTGGTAAGCAGAGGAATATTATGTGCCATCAATGCAATTATCCGCAGATGCTCACCTCGGCCAATGTGGAAACGACTAAAAACCGCCTGCACGTTTTGGAGGTTGTCGGCAACAACCAGTTTCCGCTGTCAGCCGATGACATTTTCAAAACACTGGAGCGCAGCAGTTCGATTAACCGGGTGACCGTTTACCGTATTCTGGATCTGCTGGTAGATTCTGGAATCGTTGAACGTCTCAGCACCGGCGGCCGGGCCGCTTATTACGGTCTGGCCCCCAATGATCACCATGTGCCCCATCCCCATTTTTACTGCAAAAGTTGCGGGCAGATGGACTGCCTGAATCCGGAAAGTTTAAACGTCGATACAAAGCCGCTGTGGCAAACCTTTCCCGGCCGGATCGATAAAGTGGAAGTCCGCGTGGACGGAGTTTGCAAAAATTGCCTGAAACAAAATGACAAAGGGAATTAGCGATGATCGTAATGTGATAGGGATAATGGCAAAGGAATGATCAGAACAATTTCTAAAGCGCCCCGGGCTATGGCTCTTTTTTTTCGGTTTTTTCCAGAATTTTGTTTAAGGTTGTGTTTATGCTCAGCAGCACCCTTTTGATATCGTTTAACTCGTGCATGAGGGAGGCGTTGCTACTGGGATTACTGGCAGCGCCGGCAGCCCGGCTTCCGATTTTGCGGGAGATATCGTCCAGGCGGATGCCCAGGGTGACAATAAAATACAGCAGCAGGATAAATCCGAAGGTCTCCGCCCGCCAATACAGCACCCGCCAGCCCACAAATAGAATGACTAAAAAGACGGCACTGGTCAAAAAATAGGGATGATCGATAATCCACTTTTTTATTTTTTCAAGCATCGTTTGCTTTATGGGATACTTTGCGCCTTTGCGTGAGGCAATTTTCAGCGTCTAACCGCCTTAACCCCCTAAATTTTTAATAGACTCCGGTATCGATTATTTTTTCAGCTCCTCATCCCTCAGCACTCTTCGCAAGACTTTGCCCACGTTTGAAACCGGCAGACTTTCCCGGAATTCAACCAGCTTGGGCCGCTTGTAGCCAGCCATGTTCTTTTTACTAAACTGCATGATCTCTTCTTCGGTGGAAGTTTCACCGGGCTTCAGCTGAATAAAGGCTTTGACGGCCTCGCCGCTCTTTTCATCCGGTGCGCCGATCACAGCAGCCAGCTCCACTTTGGGATGTTGAAACAGGATATCTTCGACATCGCGCGGGTAAACGTTGAATCCACCAACGATAATCAGGTCTTTTTTACGATCGGTGACCAGGATATAGCCCTCCTCGTCGATATGACCGATATCGCCGGTTAAAAAGTAGCGTTGGCCGTCAATTTCGCGAAAGACATTTTGGGTCTCTTCAGGTCGGTTCCAGTAGCCCTGCATCACCTGGGGGCCGCTGATGGCAATTTCGCCATCTTCGCCCTGAGGCAGCTTGGTGGTGGCTGTATCGATATCCAGAATTTTGATGTCGGTCCCGGGCACCGGAAAGCCAATGGACCCTATTTTGCGGCCTTCTTTGCTGGTGGGGTTGGCGCTGGCCACCGGTGAAGTTTCACTCAAGCCGTAGCCTTCAAATATAATGGCACCGGTTTTATCCTCAAACTGCCGGCAGACTTCCGGCGGCAGGGGCGCTCCGCCCGAAAAACAACCCATAAAAGAAGACAGATCAAACTGATCAAGCAAAGCATGGTTGGTAAAAGCCACAAAAATTGTAGGGACTGCCGGCATGATGGTCGGTTTGTATTTCTGCACAGCTTTGAGGACCTCGGTAAAAGGTGGGTTCCCGGCCCGCGGATCAGGAACACATACCAGTCGGCCGGCAATATAGCAGGCATACAGCATGGCAACGGTCAGGCCGAAGCTGTGATACCAGGGCAGAACGCCCAGCACCGTATGAAAGCCGCCGTGGCGAAATCCTTCAGGTTCAGATCCGGGTTCATGAACAAAGCGGCCCCAAACATCCAAGGCCATTACGTTGGAGGTAAAGTTGGTGTGCACCAGAGCCGCCCCCTTGGGGACCCCGGTAGTGCCCCCGGTATAAATGATCAGAGCCAGATCCTCGGTCGGGTTGATATTGACATCGGGCGGCTGGGGCTGGGCGGCGGCAACCACATCGTCGAAAAACAGATGCCCCGGCTGGTAATTTCCAGCTTTGGGAATTTTTCCTAAAAGCCCGCCGATGAAAGCTTTTATGGATGGCAGGTAAGATTTGACCCCGCAGATAACAACAGTCTCCACATCGGTGCCTTTGATGGCTTCAACAGTGGTTGGATAAAACTGCGGATGGTCCATGCAAAAAACCACCTTGGCACCGGCATCGTTTAACTGATGGTTGAGCTCATTGTCCGTGTAAAGAGGATTGCAGGTCACGCAAACAGCTCCGGCCTTTAATATACCGAAAAAAATAGCTGGATAGTGAGGAAGGTTGGGTAGAAATATGGCCACGCGGTCGCCCTTTTGGATCCCCCTGGCAGCCAGAAAATTGGCAATGCGATCCGCCGTGTCTTTAACCTGGGCAAAGGTTCGGGTGGCATCATTGAAAATCGTATACACCTGGTTTGGATACTTGCCGGCAGAATCATCCAGAATGGAAAACAGAGGTTTTTCATATCCGGAAATATCATGCGGAACGCCTTTGGGCCAATTGGGCGCAGGCCAGGTTGTGGCTGTCATGCGAACCTCCTTTGGTTGCCGGTTGTTGGTGAGTGGGCACCTCCTTCAAACTGAATTTTAAATAAAAAATTAAATATAAGCGGAGAACTCCGTATGAATAACTTCATAAAGTTCTTCGCCGATCGCCAGCCCCAGATCGATAAATTGAGGGCCGTATTTCTGCCCGGTGGATGTTCTAAAGGTGCTTTTAATGCTTTTGATTTTTTCCATTCCCCGGGGATAGCCCTCCATAAATTTGGCCAGAGGCGGGTTAAAATAGGATACCATGTCCCAAAGCGTATCGTGAAAATTATCCGGCCCCCAGCGAAATTTATCCGCATCATACAAACAATTGGAAATGAGCTGCCCCTCGGCTGAGCTTACATCAACGGGGTCCTTGAAAGCCTCATGATTCTGGATGGCAGTGGAAATGTACTCAATTTCTTCAACCGAAAACGGATATTTCTTTAGCATTTTCTTGGCATGCACGGCAGCGTGGGAGGAGTGGTCCGTTTTTTTGCGCTGGACGTCGTGCAATAGACCGGCCGTCTGGGCCAAACAGACTAAACGTGAAATTGGATCTTCATCGTAGCCGCTTTGCCGGGCTTCGATGACCATTAGCGTGCCCGCATCGTGAGATACCTTGACCGCATGCATCAGGCCGTGGCCGAAATCGTTTTCAAGCGTTCCGGCTAAAAAAGAAAGCAGCTTTTTTATGACACGGCTTCTGTCAAAAAGCTGCTTTGAGGCTTCATCATCGGTCGCGTGATCGTGGTAAAAATCGGGCGTGGGATGGCGCAAAATGATCTGGCGGGCTCGCTGACGAATCTGATGATAAATGGGTTGCATTATATCTCTGACAACGAAAAGGGATTGCCGCAAACCTTCCAGCGGCCATCTTCTTTTATCAGTGACAGGGTTTCATCAACTTCATGCTTTTCAATCAGAAAAAACAGCCTTCCGATAAGGGCAAAAACCGGATTAATGGAACGCAATCGCTCACCCGTAATCCTGACTTCAGCATTGTTTTCGTCGGTCATCTGCAGTTCAGTGGAAATATGCGAAAGCTGGTTTCTCATATAGTTTTTCGAAAAACCCAGCTCACGGGCCCGCTCGGCAACTGAATTCAAATAGGTATTGATAATATTTAATTCTTCGTCCTCGACCATCTCGCTGCACAGACGCTCCGACATCGAGGCGCCGTCCAGCATAAAATAGGCCCTTGCAAAATCAACCGCCGCTGTTACGGGGCTATCCACTTTCCCGATGGAAATCAATATCGCCTGTAGGATGACAAAAACCACGACCACAAAGCCGACAATCGTTAAATTTTTCCTGCTTAGCATTAATTTAACCTCCATTAAACAAAACCCGAACCACCAGATGCGGCGTAGGGTAATCCACGATAAGGTGACGACTAATCGCAACTTCGATAAAGACGATAGTCGTCATGCAAGCGTCCATTCTACCATGGACGTTCCCCCCTAACATAAAACAGTTGCCAATGACAAGAATTTTTACCCTCACCAGCAACGATTGCGTTAATGGATTGTTTGGATTGCCTGAAGCCACACTTTCCGCTATCGTTACGGGTGGGGATGCTGTTTTGGTGGAAAAATAAAACGCCCGCTCGAGAGAAATTCAAAGGAGCAAAGGAAACAGGGATGACAAACGAAAAAGAAACGGTTATCGAGCACATCTTAAAGGCCGTGGTCTATTCATGGGACGGATTTAAAGCCGCATGGAACCATGAGATGGCTTTTCGAATTGAGACGGTTGTGATTGCGGTGTTGCTGCCCGTCGGCATGTGGATCGGCGAAACAGCCGTGGAACGAGCGCTTCTTATCGGTTGCAGCATGCTGGTTCTGATTACCGAGTTAATGAACTCGGCGGTGGAAAACGTAGTAGACCGCATTGGTTCGGAACATCATATTTTGTCCAAACATGCAAAGGATTTGGGCTCGGCAGCTGCTGCTGTGAGCATGCTGACCGCTGCCATCATCTGGGGCCTGATCTTTTATGAGCGCCTTTTCAGTTGAGAGTTATATTTGGATAAATCAGGCTTTTAATTGAATTTCTGTAGCGAATAACGATACCCTAATTGAGCGTTTCAAATTAAAACTATTTATAAAGATATATTTCCTTAAATTAAGAGCTCTTTCATATTTTGATTTGAAACGCTCAATTAGGGTCGAAGGATACACGTCTTAACCCACCCCTCGGCAACCGCTTTGAGCTGCTCAAGTTCCTCATCGTCGTATTCATAGCCGGCTTCCTTAAAAAATTCGGGCTGCAACACCTCACTCTGGTGAAAGCGCTGCAACGCATAAAGCCTGGCGCCTTCAATCAGGCGACTGATATTTTCAATCGTCTGGACAGCCACGATGGGTTTGACGCAGGTGGTCCTGAACTCATAGGCAATCGCTGAATTCATGATAACATCGATACTGGCAAAGATGGCCTTTACATTGCAATTGGATTGGATATATGTGGCGTATTGGACCGGATCGGTTTTCAGATCCATGGCGATATAATCCACCAGCCCTTCTGAAATCAGCCGTTTGATGACCTGCGGGCGGCTGCCGTTGGTATCCAGTTTTACCGGATATCCCATTTCTTTTATATCCCGGCACAAATCATAGAGATCCGCCTGCAGGGTCGGTTCCCCGCCGGAAATGACGACACCGTCCAGAAATCGCCTGCGGGTTTCAATAAAGCGGTAGATGCTGTCCGGATCAAATTCAACGCTGTGCGGCGTGCGGCGTCTGGCCAGTTCCGGATTATGACAATAGGGGCATTTAAAATTGCAGCCGGCCAAAAAAATACCGCAACTGACCTTACCGGGATAGTCAATCATGGAGTTTTTTACCAAACCACCTATGTTCATCGTATCGCATAATCCTTATGATAGTTTTAGGGGTTGAGTCTCCAGGTTCAAGGTTCAGCGTTCAAAGGTTGAAAACAGAAGACAGAGGGCAGAAACCATGAACCTTTGAACCTTTTAACCTTGAACCCTGAACCTAGGCCACCTTATACACCTTACGGTTGCTGTATTCCGCCTGTTTGCCGTTGTTCCATTGTTTGACCGGACGCAGATATCCGACCACGCGGGAATACACCTCTGTTTCCTGGTCACAAACTGAACAGGTCGGCTGCTCGCCATCGATATACCCGTGTGAGGGACAGACGCTAAAGGTAGGTGTCAATGTAAAATAGGGCAGCTGATAATCGGCGGTAATTTTGCGGATCAATGTCTTTATGGTTTCGATGTCGCTGACCTGCTCGCCCAGGAAGATATGCAAGACCGTTCCTCCGGTATATTTGGCCTGTAGGCGGTCCTGCAATTCCAATGTTTGAAATATGTCCTCGCTGCAGTTAACCGGCAGCTGGCTGGAGTTTGTGTAGTAAGGCGCCGCGCCTTTACGATAATCGGCCTCATTGGCACAGATAATTGCCGGATATGCCTTTTTATCCAGCATGCAAAGACGGTAAGAGGTGCCTTCGGCCGGTGTCGCTTCAAGATTCAAAATGTCGCCGGAATCCTTTTGTATCTGCGAAATCAGATTTCTCAAAAAGTCCATAACCGTCAGGGAAAATTGTTGGCCGGCTTCTGAACTGATATCTTCGCCGATAAAATTCAGGCAGGCTTCGTTCATGCCGATAACGCCAATGGTGGAGAAGTGATTTTTCCAGTACAATCCCGCGCCTTCTTTAATGTTACGCAGATAAAAGCGCGAATACGGGTACAGGTTTTTATCCGTAAAGAGTTCCAGCACTTTACGCTTGATCGAGAGGCTTTCGGCAGCCAACAACACTTTTTCCTTTAGATGCCTGAAGAAATCATCCCGGCTCTGGCTGATAAAACCGATCCGTGGCAGGTTGATGGTCACCACGCCGATGGATCCTGTGAGTGGATTGGCCCCGAAAAGCCCCCCGCCGCGCTTTAACAGCTCGCGATTATCCAGCCGCAGGCGGCAACACATCGAACGCGCATCTTCAGGTGCCATATCGGAATTGACAAAATTGGAAAAATAGGGAATCCCGTACTTTCCAGTCATTTTCCAGACCATATCCAGATTGGGATTGCTCCAGTCAAAATCAGCCGTAATGTTGTAAGTGGGTATGGGAAAGGTAAACACCCGTCCCTTGGCATCGCCCTCCATCATGACTTGCGCAAAAGCCCTGTTGATCAAGTCCATCTCCGGCTGAAATTCGCCGTAGGTTTCGGCCTGTTCGATGCCGCCGACGATCACCGGTTGATCCTTTAGAAGGGCCGAGACATTTAAATCCAGAGTGATGTTGGTAAAAGGCGTTTGAAAGCCCACCCGGGTCGGAATGTTAATGTTAAAAATAAATTCCTGCATGGCCTGCTTGACCTCATCATAGTCCAGTCCGTCGTAGCGCACAAAAGGTGCCAGCAGGGTATCAAAATTGGAAATGGCCTGAGCACCGGCGGCTTCGCCCTGCAGCGTGTAGAAAAAATTGACAATCTGGCCCAGGGCCGAACGCAGGTGTTTGGGGGGGGCGCTTTCGACTTTGCCTTCAACGCCTTTAAAGCCTTCTCGCAGCAAGTCCTGCAAATCCCAGCCAACACAATAAACCGATAAGAGATTCAAATCGTGAATATGCAGATCTCCGTTTTTATGGGCTTGCCGGATTTCAGGAGGATAAATGCTGTTGAGCCAGTATTCAGAGGTAACCTCGGAAGAAATGTAATTGTTCAGGCCCTGCAATGAATAACACATATTGCTGTTTTCTTTGATTTTCCAATCCATTTTCTGGATGTAGTGATTGACCAGATCGACATTGGCCTTGGTAGTTATCTGCCGGATCTGGGCATGCTGTTCACGGTATAAAATATAGGCCTTGGCGGTTTTATAAAAAGGCGAATCCAGCAGCACCGCTTCAACAATATCCTGGATCTCCTCAACTTCGGGTTCCGGATCCAGCTTTAATTCGTGCGCCAGCGTTAAGACCCGCAATGTGAGCTTTTTGGCTTCCTGTTGGCCGAATTCTTCGGTGGCACTCCCGGCTTTGGCAATCGCCGCCGTAATTTTGGATGAATCGAAATCGACAACCCTACCGTCTCTTTTGCGTATTTTTTCCAGCACTGAAGTCACCTCACATCGTTTGTTTGAATTGATCGATCAACAGAATCCTCCGGGCTCATCAGACCGAAAGAAAGGGGCTTTAAAAAAGCCCCCCGAAGTGTAAAATAGAGTCAAATGCTGTAAACTCTTTAAGACAAAAAAACCACAACATGTGGTTTTTTACTTTGCTGGTACAAAATATACCACAACATATTGATATTTGTCAATCAAAAAAATCTATATATTGGGGTTATATGTATTGATAGTTTTATCCTATTACTAAACGCCTATTTTTCTCGTATTGCCAAATCGGGATCAATGCTGACAATCTTTCCAATAAGAATTATATAGGTTGTCTTAGAATGAGATTAGTAAGACCCGCAAAATTGCTTATGATAAAAAGGAGGTAACCATGAACTTCACAGATAAAGAGCATAACTATATAGAATCAGATGACGAAAGAGATAAGGGACACGAGGATACCCGTTATAAAAATTTTGAGTGTGATAATCGACTGGGGTGCAATTTAGGAA
>JASFJF010000155.1:0-8449 GCA_050122255.1 Desulfobacterales bacterium | reverse complement strand
TCACAGCTCGGGGGAGATCGGCCTTCTCATTTTATCTGAACCCTGTAACCCATGAACCTATCTCGACCTGAAAAACTTGATCATCAGCAACGCAGTGGGCGCCAGATGAAAGCACAGATCGAATATATCGACCGCCCGGGTCAGGTTGCCGTTTTTGAGCATGGTGATTTTTTCGATCACATGCGGCATGGGGCTAAAGGGCGCCAGCAGCATAAAGGCCGCGATAAAAATCAGAACCGGATAGGATACACTGTCAAGTATGCGCCACATGTCGATATCTCCGTTGAACCTTCGATCCCTTATCCTAAGAAATCTTCTTTCAGAATACGCTCCATGTTGGCCGCGAGAAACTCGGCATTGCTTTCGTCAAAAGGCATGGGCGGCCGGATTTTAATCACGTTTTCAAAAGGGCCGTCCGTGCCCAGCAAAATGCCGGCATCGCGCATGCGGTTGATGATGAATTCCGCCTCTTCTTTGGCCGGTTCGAGGGTTTCACGATTGCGCACCAGTTCAACGCCTATAAAAAGTCCAGATCCGCGCACATCGCCGACAATCGGAAAACGATCAACGAACGGGATCATTCCGGCAAGCATCCGTTTTCCGGCTTTCAGTGCATTGGCCTGCAGATTTTCTTTAATCACCACTTCAAGCACGGTCAATCCTGCCGCGCAGGAGACTGCGTTGCCGCCGAAAGTGCTGAAAAACTCCATGCCGTTGTCAAAGGCTTCGGCAATCTCAGGGGTGGTGATCACGGCGCTGATGGGGTGCCCGTTGCCGATGGGCTTTCCCAAGACTAAGATGTCGGGCACCAGGTTTTCGGCTTCGAAAGCATAAAAATGGGTGCCAATCCGGCCGTAACCGGTCTGCACTTCGTCGGCAATGCACAGCCCGCCGGCTTGGTGGACCTGGCGGTAAACCTCCGACAGGTAGCCTTTGGGCAGGAAAATTTGCCCGGCTACACTCGGGCAGGTTTCGGCGATAAATCCGGCCAGACCCATCCTTTTGCCCTTCAGTTCGCGGATGATGTCGTCAACGTGCCGGGCATATTTAAAAGCCGCCTGCGGATCGTCTGAGCGGTAAAGGCCCCGGTATAAATCGGGGATCGGGGCCGTATGGACCCACGATGGCGCTCCTTTACCACCGGGGCCGTTATGTTTGTATGGGCTGATGTCGATCAGCGAAGTGGTATGCCCGTGGTAAGCGGCCTCGAGCACAATCATGTCGCGATGCCCGGTATAGGCTCTGGCCAGGCGCAGCGCCAGCTCGTTTCCTTCGCTGGCCGAATTGACGAAAAAACAGACGTTCAAGGGCGCCGGCAGGGTATCGCACAGGCGCTTGGCATAGCGGTTGATCAAATCGTGAAGGTATCGGGTATTGGTGTTCAAAACCGACATTTGCCGACTGGCAGCTTCCACCACCAGCGGGTGGCAATGACCGACATGGGGAACATTATTATAGGCATCGAGGTATCGGCGTCCGGTCTCGTCGAACAGGTACTGCCGCCATCCCCGCACCATCTTGATCGGTTTGCGGTAGCCGATGCTCAGATTACGACCGATGTATTGGCGGCGCGCGGCCAGGGTGTCTGTTGGATTCGGATCCGGCTCCGGGAAACGATTTCGCGGGATGCCGACAACAAGATTTGGATCCGGGGAAAACAGCTTCCAGAGATTTAGCTCACTGGCTCGAACCACGCCCGGGAAATCACAGTCCAGATCCAGCAAATCCGTGATAATTTGAAAATGCAGGTGGGGTGTCCAATTGCCATTGTCATCTGCTGAGCCGATCCGGCCGATTTGCTGCCCGACGGCGATGCGCTTGCCCAAACTCAGCCCCTCCAGCGAATCGGGGCTCAAGTGTCCGTACAGAGTGTAAAACAATTCTTCAGAATCGGTGGTGTGTTTCAGAATGACCACCGGCCCGTAGTCCTGGGACCCCTTATTATTTGAAAAGGCGAACACCTCACCCGCAAGCGGTGCATACACAGCGGTCCCGGCTTGGGCAAACACATCCATTCCGATGTGGACAGTCCGGTGCTCTGCAGTCGGCGAATCTCCAGTACTAAAAAAGGGCGCTGTATAGATCAAGCGGGCCTCGGCATAGCGCCCGATAGCGACTGAGGCACCGGCGGCACGCATTTCTTTGCGGAGTCTCCTGGTCATATGGGGCTCTTCGTTTTGCTGCGGGTCCCCGTTTACGAGAGGGCTGGCAACGCTCAGATCCAATATTTTCAGCGGCGCTGTGCGCAAATCAATATCCAGCAGCGACGCTGCGCTATTACGATTCCGGTCCAGCCAATTGCAGATGGTTTGCGAGCGTGGGAGCGCTGACAGGTCACAGGCCTGACGGAAGGCCGCCTCCGCAAAACGCGCTTGGATTTCAGCCAGCACCGGAAGCGTCCGCTGGATCGGCATCTGGCTGATCGACAGATATTTGTTGTCGGGACGCTCCTTTAACTGGTGAGCCGCGATACAGGCGCTCATGCACAGCCGCATGCACACCATAAGAAAAAGGCAGGCGATTTCAGCTCCGGTGAGCGCAAAGGACCGATGATATCCCTTGGTCACATGGGCAGCAATCCGCAGGGGATTGGATTGGTCGAGAACCGCATATGCAATGGCAATGGCCAGATTGCCGACCGTATGGCTGAATACCATGTCACCGAAATCGATAATGCCGGCCACCCGCTGATTTCGGGTGTATAAATCGCCGTTGCCGCCGACGATAACGTTGTAATCATTGACATCGTTGTGAATCACGCTTTTACGCAGGTCGGGGAGCAGCGGCGTAACGATTTGTTCGAAGTCCGCAGCGATTTTTTCGATCAGCTCACGTAAATTAGGATCCATTATCAATGGGTGATATTCCTCAACGATCTGGGAGGCCTTGGCCAAATCCCAGTAAAAATCACGCCGGGCTGCAGGATGATCAAAGTCCGCCATGACACGGTCCATTTCACCAACGCAGCGCCCGATGTCTTCAAAAAGGCCGGATGAACGTCTTTTGACAGTTCCCATTGGAACTCCGGGCAGATAGGTAACAAGACGAACTTTATGGGTTACACCCGTTGCCGACTGGATGTCGCCAATGTACTCGCCGTCGCGGTTGGCGATTACTTCGGGACAAAACGTCAGTTGCCGTTTGAGATGTTGCATGGCCTGATTTTGACAATCCAGCAAAGTCACATCTTCCAGGGCATTTGCAATTTTCAGAACGAAGCACCCGTTCGAACCGGCGGAGATGCAAAAATTCTGATCGCGCTCGCTTGGAAGGGCGTCCGCCGTGGCCCGGATATCGTAAAGATCTTTCAGGATTCTGATTGCGTCTTTTTCTGTAAACTGTGGTGTCTGTTTCAGAAATGACATATCGATTCATTTCCCGCTTAAAAAAATATGATAAAATGATAATAGCCCCATTAATATGAAATCTGACAATATCGTCCCTGCCCGCACTTTTCAAACCATTTTTAAGGCCCCCGCCTCCCGTCCTCTGCCCCTTGCTTGCTGCGGCGTAGCTTGGCAAAGCGCACACGGGAACCCTGAACCCTTGAACCTTTAACCCTTGTTAAAAGAACCCTTGACCGACCGGCACATTATGGGTTTTAATAAACATTTTATGGTCCAGAATGCTTGATCTGAATCGGAGGTGCGCGGTGTATCAAAACGATCAGGTTTATGTCAGACTGCAGCAGCATCTGAACAATCAGACGGTTGGTTTTCCGGCGACCCGATCCGGCGCTGAGATAAAAATTTTGAAGCACATTTTTACGCCTGAAGAGGCTGAGATTGCCTGTTTTTTAAGCTATAAATATGAGAAGCTCGAAACGATCTTCAGCAGAGCCGGTGACCGCGTCGATTCGTTGGAGAAATTGGCCAAAATCCTTGAAGGCATCCAGAAAAAAGGGGGTTTAGAGTCCAGACACGAGAGGGGCCAAACGCTTTTTTGCAATGCGCCTCTGGTGGTGGGGATGTATGAATATCAGCTCAACCGCCTGACCCCGGAATTTGTAAAAAACTTCAATGAATATACCTCGGATAAAAAATTCGGCCTCGCGTTCTTAAGTACAGAGCTGCCGCAGATGCGCACGATTCCCATCTCAAAGAGCATTCATCCGCAGCATCATGTCAGCACCTTTGATGAAGTCACAGCCCTGTTACGGCAGGCCGAGCCTCCCTTTGCCGTCTTCGAGTGCATTTGCCGTAAGAAAAAATCAATGGAAGGCAAAACGTGCAGGGTAACCGACCGCAAAGAAACCTGTCTGGCCATCGGTAATATGGCCCGCATGGCCCTCGCAAACGGCATGGGCAGAGAGCTTAGCGCCAAAGAAGCATTAGGGCTTATCGAAAAAAACCAGGAACAGGGGCTGGTGCTTCAGCCGTCCAACACGGGCAAGGCAGAATTCATCTGTTCGTGCTGTGGATGCTGCTGCGGGATGTTAAGGGTCCATCAGGCTCTGCCCAAACCATTGGACTACTGGGCCTCTAACTTTTATGCCGCAGTGGATCAAGAAACGTGTGTGAGCTGCGGTGCCTGCGAGCAAAGCTGTCAGGTGACCGCTGTGCGAGTTCCGGCCACAAAACAACCGGCCGTCGTAGACCTGAACCGCTGTCTGGGCTGCGGCGTCTGTGTCCCCGGCTGTCCGACCGAATCGATTTCCCTGGTCAAGAAGCCGACCGAACTCCGACCGCCACAAACCTTGGAGGATCTTCGCGAAATCCTGATGACCGCGAAAAAGGGGCGCCTGGAAAAACTAAAGCTAACCAGCAAACTGTTTGTTGATTCAGTTCGCACCGGCCGTATGAACCTGCTCAAATAATCCAAAAATCAAATATTTGATGCGACTTATGCGCCTTGAATCCCTGAACTCGGCATGCCCCGCCGAACCCAAACAATTTGAGGCTGAAAAGCCCACAGCCTTTTCTATTGACTTTTAAACGTCTCTTATCTATTTAAATGAGTATCGGGCCTGAGCCGAATTCCCTTCATTTACACCGAGTTGTCACTTCGAATTGCGAACCGCGAAACATATTGTCCATGGTCTGCTGAGCACTTCCGGAAGCCAATGCTGCTGCTAAAGACGCTGCAATAAACAGGCCGGGTTCCTGGAGATTGTTAGAACTACATCTCATCTTTAATGCATACCCCTATTATTAATTGGAAAAGCTCAATTCAGGTTGAAGAAAGGAGGGTTCCACTATGGCTGTAAAAATTTTAATTAAACGCAAGTTTAAAGATGGCAATATGCAGGCGGCCTCCAGATTTCTCATCAACACCCGCACCGGGGCAATGAAACGACCGGGCTATATTTCTTCAGAAAATCTGCGAAACATAGAGGACAGAGACCAAATCGTGGTGGTGTCAATGTGGGAAACGTTGGAAGCCTGGGAAGCCTGGAAAAACAGCGATGAGCGCAGGGCCTATGTGGATGAATTTAGGGACTACTACGTTGGAGAGGCAGAGTACGAATATTACTCTCTGGGCCTCCAGATAGAGTAGCCGCAATGTGTTTTAAGGAGGAAATTATGAAACGACATGTTTTTGTTTCATTGATTCTTATGATGACGTTTTCGCTGGCCGGTAATATCCCCGTTGCAGGCGCGGACGATATCGCTGAGTTTAATGCGGCCGTTCAAAGATATAATGATTCTTTGATTCATTGGGATGCTGACCGTATTGCCGATTTCGAAGCAGAAGCTTTCGGATTCACCCCCACGCTGAGTTACATTACGCAGAATAAACTCATTGATAAGGAGCTCTGGAAATCGCGATTGAGGGAATTGATATCCCAGTATGAATATTACGATATGGAAATCGTGACATCACAAACTAATGTGATTGGCAACACCGGCATCGCCTGCGGAAACTTTAAAGTCTCAAGAAAACACCGAGAATACCCATGGGTATCCGCAAAAAAACGCTGGTCTTCCACCTGGGTAAAATCAGAAGGCGAGTGGAGACTGGTCTTTTATCATTTTGAGTTGATTGACGCATGGCGCTAACCGCGAAAACGAGGTATTC
The DNA here is from genome assembly GCA_050122255.1 of Desulfobacterales bacterium. Lineage (GTDB taxonomy): Bacteria > Desulfobacterota > Desulfobacteria > Desulfobacterales > JAHEIW01 > JAHEIW01. The sequence continues at coordinate 2,431 of JASFJF010000155.1, read as the reverse complement.
GCACCTTCACTGTTGTTTATGACAATTCAACAACCCGTGTCTGCTCGACCTTTTCAATAAACAGCAATACCTGTTCGTTCAGGGTGGAATGCAGTTCTGCTGCCCGCCTGCAAAAAAAAATCGATCGGGGCGGCTAACTTAATTTCACCCATCTGCAATCCCACAACCCTTCCTGTTACGGCGACTTGCGGGGTCGACTTGTGGCGTCGAAGCCCGAAGGCGAAGCCCCAAGCATACCAAAACAAAGCCGTGAACCTTTAAACCCTGAACCTTCGGACCTTGAACCCCTGTACCTTCCAATAGAGAAAGCTTGATCTGGCAAGCCGAAACAGATAATAATACATGTGAAGCTATCGAATATCGCCTGCTTTCCCCTGTTTAGTAAAAAATGGGTTGCTGAAACCTTTGCTAGTTGCGGGGTAATGCCATGATTCGCATTTATCTGGAGCCGCGAGCAGTCGTCAAGTGGGCGGATTTTATCCATACCAAGCCACGCTTTTCGATTGCCCTTGATGGCTATGTCAAGGGGCCGCCGCGATTTTTAATTCAGGGGCCATATGCCAATTTCAACCATCACGAAGGGGTGGCCCGAATTGCCACCCGCAGTACCTGCGCTCAGGTTTACTATTATATTCGCCTGGGATTGCTGGATACCTTCCAAAAAAAAGGCAAGCCGCATGCGCGTGTTTACATCAACGATGTGGATCAGGATGCCTGCCTTTCCTGCTGGCTGCTTAAAAATTCCGAAAAACTGGAAGGCCTAAGGTTTGATAATCTGCTGGTTCAAATGATTTTATTTGAAGATATCCTTGACGCCTCCGCGGGGGCATATCCGGTTCATCCCGAAAATCCCCAAATTCACCGCCAGGCCTGGGTGTATGAACCGTATACCCGGGCACGCGCCGACGGCAGTATCTATCGCATGTCGAAAAAAGAAATGCAGGATATCCTCAACGCGGTGTGCGCTAGAATTGATGCGGCCGTTGACGGGCACGCCAAAAAAATCAAATTGGACACCCGTTATGAAAAAATTGGCGGAGGGCCTGGCTGGCAGATGATATATGAAGAAGGCCCTTATGCGCGCACCAGACTGTTCTCTAAAAAAATAAAGGCATATGTCGCCCTGTTGGAAAGCCGAAAGAATCGTTACGCTTATACTGTCGGTAAAATGTCGCCGTTTGTCATGTTTCCTGTCGATCGCATCTATGATGCGCTGAACAAAGCCGAAGGGCTTTGCTCTCAGGAAAATTGCTGGGGTGGCAGTGCGATAATTGGCGGCTCACCGCGCAAAACCGGCAGCCGCCTGAGACCTAAAGAAGTCCAGGACGTGATCAATGACTGCATAAAGCAGGAAAAGAGGCGCTGACGCCCGTCTTTAAAGTCATATATCTTTTTTCACTGAGGCAACACAGCAAGAGCATTCTAAATATGAATCTGAAGGCGTACGCTGCAAATATCAAGGGAGATCTTTCCGGCGCTGTGTCGGCTGCCATCATCTCCATTCCGCTTTCCATTGGATACGGCATAATCGTATATGGCCCCCTGGGCCCTGAATTTCTCCCCTATGCCGCCTTGCTGGGAATTTTTGCCTGCCTTATAGGCGGCATTTGCGCGTCACTGCTGGGCGGCACACCGCTTCAGATCACAGCTCCCAAAGCGCCGCTGTCCCTAATACTGGCCGCCTTTGTCCTTCCGCTGACGGTGAGCTTGCAAGTTCAGGATCCGGTTTCCAGGAATATACTGATTGTCGGACTGGCATCTTTGTGTGTTTTAGCCGGCGGCATTATCCAGTTACTGTTCGGTGTGTTGCGGCTGGGCAATTTGATCAAATATGTCCCCTATCCCGTCGTTTCGGGGTTTATGAATGGGATTGCTGTGATTCTGATCCTCGAGCAGCTGGGTCCATTGGTGGGTGCCCGCAGCCATGTCTCCCTGTTTGATATTTTTTACACCCCCACCGTTGTACAACCCCTGACGCTGTTGGTGGGGCTAACAACCATCATCGTGATTTTCTGTGCCCGGCGCTTTATTAAAGTCGTCCCGGCCTCGCTTGTCGGGCTGTTGGCCGGCACTGCTATGTTCTACGCCCTTGAGAAAATATCCGGTACTGCCGACCTGGGGCCGGTCATCGGAAACTTTTCTTTTCATTGGCCCCGGCCCGATATTCTGCCACAGATTGCCAGGATTTTATGGAACATCAATCTGGTCGATCTGCTGCCCCGCATTCTGGTCACCGGTTTTGTTCTGGGCTCTATTGGAGCGCTGGAATCCTTACTTAGCTCCCTGGCTGCCGATAATATTGCCGGAACGCGCCATAACAGCAATAAAGAACTCATCGGCCAGGGCACTGGCAATGTGCTGAACGCCGTCTTTTCGGCGCTTCCCTCTGCCGGATCAGAGCTGCACAATATGGCCAATTCCAGGGCCGGGG
>JASFJF010000154.1:0-8474 GCA_050122255.1 Desulfobacterales bacterium | reverse complement strand
CGCCACAATACCCGGCAACGGCCGCAAGCAAAATCTCGCACAACACCTTTTTTTCAGGCAGTATCTAAAAAAATAAGCCCCGACCGGTTGATTTAGGGGTTGCCATCTGACCATTGTTATTCGCTTTTAGACGCCGAAAATCGACGAGTGATTTTATTCAAATGATCGGAAAAGGACGGCGTGGTCCGCTCGTTCTCCGGGTCATGCATTTGGTCCAAAATTCGGTGGTCATCAATTTTAGTCAGCAGAGAGATCGTGTCACCGGTGATCCCCACCACCAGAATAGCGCCGGGAATTTCCACCAGGGAAATGCTTTTTTTCAGACCGACGTATTGGCTGGCCAATACGCGAATCATTTTTCCACCGGAAACGCCGGTGTCTTTTCGCACAAAGCGCTTGCTGACGTAAAAAAAGATTCCCAGCCCCCCTAAAACCAATGCCAGGGCGGCGATCATTTTTAAGGATGTGGCCAACATGTCCGGTGTCGCATTCATTTTAACCTCTTGATCCGTTCGCTGGGGCTGACAATTTCACTCAAGCGGATACCATATTTTTCATTGACCACCACGACCTCGCCGCGGGCCACAAGCTTTTGATTGGCAAATATCTCCAGAGTTTCCCCGGCCAGTTTGGAGAGCTCAATCACCGACCCCTGGCCCAGCTGAAGCAGATCGTTGATCAACATTTTGGTTCGCCCCAGCTCAACCGAGATTTCCAGTGGAATATCCAGCAAAAACTCAATGTCGTTGGATAATGTGCTGCTCATGCCGGCGGGGATTTTGGTTCTGTGAGTCTCCGTAGCTTCAGGCTGAGCTTCAGTTTCCGGGGCAGCGACTTTAATTTGCTCCAGCGACGTGTCGGGTCTATTGTCTTGTCTGTCAGAATCTGGCATTAGGAACGATGGCCTCCATTTGAGTTGATCAATTTTGCAATTTCAACGGCCCGGTTTCCTTTGATGATACCCGGATAACCAAGGTACTTGGGCACCTGATCAACGCTGATGGAAATGAGATCCTCAGGGCCGGCTTTAAGGTTAACCACATCCTCGACCTGCAGGTTGATCAGTTGTCGTACTGTCTGCTGGGTGCGACCCAATTCCGCAATGATGGTCACGTAGGTGCCTTTTAATAATTCTTTTAATTGCGGGCCCCAAGTTTGCGTCATTTCCTTGTCTCGCAGGTACTTGGGAGATAGCTTTTCTTTGATCGGTTCCAACATCAGGTAAGGAATCGCCAGGTGAAAGTTTCCGGCGAATTCCTCGCCTTTGAGGGCCAAAACAATCACCAGCATTACATCGCCGGGTGGAACCAGCTGAACAAATTCCGGTTTGGTTTCAATTTTTTTCAGGTCGATCTTGACTGGATAGACCATCGACCAGGATTCTTCAAAGCGGCCTAAGAGGTCGAGGGCAAATTTTTTAATCATGCGTTGTTCGATCTGGGTAAAATCGCGCACCTGGGTGGACGGCTTGCCGTCACCGCCGAAGAAACAATCGATCAACGCAAAAACCAGGCTGGGCTCGATCGCAAGCAACGCGTTGCCGATCAGCGGTTTCATGCTGAACAAGTTAAAGCTGGTTGGACTTGAAAAGCCGCCGATAAATTCCTGGTATTTAATCATCTCGGTTGACACGAACTCGATGAAAATGCTTTGTTGCATCGAAGACAGCAGCGTATTTTGCGTGATGCGAACGAATTTGTCATACACTTCCTCAAGCGCTGAAAATTGGTCGCGCAATATGACGTCCTGGGATGTCAGGTTATAAGGTGAGGCATTAAGATCCTCTTCAGTGTCCTGCTCAAGGTCAACATCACCTCTTTCCATGGCGGAAAGCAGCGCATCGATTTCATCTTGTGTGAGTATTTGATTTGACATTGGACAAACTTTTATTGAACGACAAATTCTGTAAAAAAAATATTGGTAACCATCTCTTTCGGAAAGAGGCTGTTGAGTTTGCCGATAATTTCATCCCGCAGCGCTGTTTTGCCTTCCACGCTGGCAATCTCTTCAAAGGTCTTGGATGGCAGAATCATCAAAATACGGTCTCTAACCTGAGGCAGCCGATCGTTGAGTTTATCGGTGTCGGCCGACTCGGCCAGCTCGAGGTCCATTGTGACACGCAAATAGCGGCTGCGTTCCACATCAGCCAGATTGACAATAAAGGTTTCCAGTGAAAAAAGGGTTCCCAGCTGGGCGGTTTGGCTCTGCTCAGCTTCGGTAGTGACTGCCGCATTTGCGGCGCTATTCATGTCGGAAAGCTTGCCCCACATCATGAAAAAACCGGCAGCCAGACCGACCGTTAAGACCAGCATGACAGCAATTAACAAGAACATAATTTTATTTGACATTTTCCTGTTTGCCCTCCGTAAGTAGTAGAATTTCTACCCGTCTGTTTTTCATTCGGTTGGCAGGCGTTTCGTTGTCGACCAGCGGCCGCGATTCGCCATAGCCCACTGCAGAAAATCGATGGGGGGCGATCTTGCCGGCCTCGACAAAATATTTAACCACATTTACCGCCCGCGCCACTGACAGTTCCCAGTTTGAGGGAAATCGAGCAGAGTGAATCGGGATGTTGTCAGTATGACCTTCGACCCGCACCGCAGCAGGAACTTTTTGAATGGCGTCGGCAACATGATTCAAGAGTGTATGGCCGGCAGGGCGGATATCGGCCTTGCCAAAATCAAAAAGAATCTGATCCGCAAAAGATAATCGAATCCCCTGTTCGGTGCAGATGACCCGCATATTGAAATCTGCTTTTAAAGATTTGAAGGATGCATCGTTCATCAAAGCGGTCAACCGATTATTTTTGTCGGTTTTGATGTCTTCGGGTTGAGTATTCATCTGGGACATACCTTCAACCGGCTGGGTGGTTTTGATACTGATGTTGACACGGCGACCGGCCTCCAATATTCCCAGTCCGCTTTGCAGCGCATACTGAAAATCCTGCATTTTTTTGGCATCGACACTGCTCATGGTAAACAGCAACACAAAAAATACCATCAACAGCGTAACCAGATCATTAAAGGTGGTCAGCCAGCCGGTACTGTTACTGCCTTCTTCCCCAGATTTGTTTTTGCGACTTTTCACAGGCCTTTCCCGTTTGCCGGTATCGTAGGATCCGGTTGAATGAAGATGACTTCGACGCGTCGATTTTTAGCCCTGTTTTCAGTGCTATCATTGGCGGCCAGCGGCTGAAACTCCGCAAAGCCTTCTGCCGACATCCGTTGTGAATCAATCTGATGGCGCTCGATAAAATAGCGCAGGACATTGACCGCCCGGGCAGTTGACAATTCCCAGTTGGACGGAAACAGAAACGTGTGAATCGGAACATTGTCAGTATGGCCCTTGATTCGGATCAGGTAGTGGGTCTGGGCAATGATCGCGCCGACCTTTTCGAGCAACGGGAGTGCTTCCGGTGAAATGGTCGCCACCCCGGATTCAAAAAGGGTTTGTTCGGGCAGTCGCATAACCAGTCCTTCTTCTGAAAGAAGCACTTTGATTTCATCTTTCAGGTTGAATCGATTCGATAGCAATTTGAGATGTTCGGATAGCTTGGCCATTTCAGAACGGCTGCTGACCATGCCAGGCGATTCCGGTAAAATAACCGAGCCGGACTCCAGTTGAATTCCGCCCGGTAAAAAGCTGACAGCATTGCTAAAGGAGCGCAAGAATTGTGTCACCTTGGCCTCTTCCATAGTGGAAAACGAGCACAACATGATAAAAAAGCAGAGCAAAATCAAAATAAAGCCAGAGTAAACAATCTCCCATCCCGGTCCCGATTCGCCCTCCCCTACGCTGGATCCCTTTTTTTGATGTCTTTTGCTCATTGATTATGCTTTCGCCGGCTCTGCACTGGCGCTTACGCGCGCGTTGGGTGCGATAAAGGCCTTGAGTTTTTGTTCAACCACGCGGTGATTATCACCGGACTGAATTGAAATGACCCCTTCCAGAATCATTTGTTTAACCAGGACTTCCTGTTTGCTGCGTGTTTTTAATTTGTTGGAAACCGGCAAAAACAGCAAATTGGCCAGCAGGGTGCCGTAAAAAGTGGTCAGCAGGGCCACCGCCATGGGCGCGCCGATCTGACTGGGGTCTTCCATCTGCATGAGCATCTGAACCAGACCGATGATGGTGCCCAGCATCCCAACGGCCGGAGCGAATGTTCCCATGGTGGTGAATATGTCAGAGCCCAGTCGGTGCCGCTCTTCAAGGTACTGTATCTCGATGGACATGACCTCCTCTATCGAGGAGGACTCCATGCCGTCGATGGCCATCTGGATACCGCGGGCTAAAAAAGGGTCCTTTATATCTTTGAGCTGGGATTCAAATGACAGGATGCCTTCCTGTCGGGCTTTTTTGGCAAAACCCGACATCAGCGGAATGAATTCACTGGGCATCTGGGAACGGTGTAGAAACACATTCTTGGCAACCTTAATCACGCCCATTACCTCTGAAAGCGGATAGGCCAGCAGGGTTGCCCCCATGGTACCACCCATTACAATCATCAGCGAAGGATAATTAACAAACCAGCTCCCATCACCACCCATTAGAATGGATATGATAACCAGACCAAACGCAACAACAATACCGATAAGAGTGGTGATATCCACGGATCAACGCCTCCGCTGCTTGCATACCGTAATTAAATATAACTATCGAAATTTATTATTTTAATTAAATACTGCCGAACGGCCAAATTTCAGGGTCATTATTATTTTCAATGATTTTAGCAAGTATTATGCCATTGGTCGGATATGGCAGGATGAAATGAAGAATTGAGGTCAATAGCGGGTAATTAATTGAAATTATATTAAAAAGTGCCTATTTCAGGCGCTTTTTTGAACATGCTCAGTATTCGGCAGCCGGTATCAGCACCAGATTTGAGCCCTTCCCCGCTAAAAATCCGATTTCAATCGTCAATTTTCACCATTTCTAGTCAACAAGTTGACGATGAAAAGCAGTTGAGCGTTCGTTTTAGATGAGGGCCAACATGCGAACCGGCGGACGAAATTCCAACCGTCACCGATTCGCATGCTATTTTTCGGGCATATGGACCCAAGGCACTAAGATAGCTCCGGCGGTTGGCAGATGCCGCTGTCTGGATTTGTATTGATGGCGCGCTGGTACTCAACAATTCGCTGCGATACCTCTTCGAGCGGTTCTTTAACCATAATTTTATCATTGTTGGTAAAGGTGATGACTGTCTCGGGGATAGCCTGCAACGATTGAATTCGATCCACGTTGACCATTAGCACAGAATCATTGAGTCGTGTTACTTTAATCATTTTGTTCTACTTTTGTATGGCGGCCGAAGCTTGTGATTTGGTTCAGGTGGACAATTGGTTTGCCGTACCCACTGGATAAATGGTCACAACGACACCGCTTAAATTAGGGTTAGCGTTTGATGTTAATCAGTTCAGACAGTATTTCATCGCTGGCGGTAATGACGCGCGAGTTCGCCTGAAAGGCCCGTTGGGTCGTAATCATTTTGACAAATTCTTGGGCCAGATCGACATTCGACATCTCAATCGAACTCGGGCTAATGCCACCTAATCGGCCGCTTTGAGGCACCCCTGTCATCGCCTGACCGGAATCCCGCGATTCGGCATATAGGCTTTTGCCCATTTTACTGAGACCGTAATAATTGGGAAAATCTGCCAACACCACCTGATATAGTGGCGTCAGCTGACCATTGGAATAGCTGCCCGTTACAACCCCCGCTTCATCGACTGCTACTCCCCGTAGCACACCTGAAGAATATCCGTCCTGGGTTTGAAAGGTCGTCACTGAAGTTGCGGCATATTGTGTCAGATCTCCACGCGAAGGTCCTGGGGCGCCATCGAAGAGATCCCAGGTGAGACTTAGATTGCTGGCACCGCTGACAAGATTGTTGATCGTAATGACAGGATCGGTGCCGTCGTTTAAGGCCCCCTGACCGTCAAATGTAAAATTGCCATTGCTAATACTGATATCGGTCGCCGGTGCGGTGACGGTTCCAGCCGGCACATTGATGCTGACATCCCAATCGTTGGCCGCTTGCTTTTCAAATGTCAGCGTCACTGGTATTGCATTGCCCAATGATTCATATACGATGATCGTCGTAGAATATGTATCCAGGTCGGATGCCCCCGCGTCCAGGTTAATATCAAGTGTAAATTCGGTGGTTGGCTGCGGTGGTGAGGTGCTTTGTCCCGGGATATTGATGTCAGTAACATTACCCAGATTTAAGGTGCCGTCCGGCTGCACTGCTGTGATTTCATAGCCCTGTACAAATAAACCATCTGGATTAACCAGGTATCCATCGCGATCGAAAATAAAATCACCCGCCCGGGTGTAGAAAGTTGTGCTGGTGTTATCTCTAAGTACAAAAAATCCCGCGCCGTTGATGGCCATGTCAGTGGGGTTTGAGGTGTTCTCAACAGATCCCTGACTCCACACGGGTGTCGTCGTCCAGAACTCAACCCCGCGGCCAATTTCGTTCGCACCGGTTCCCGACAGCGATTGACTCAAGATGTTGGCAAACGATGAGCGGTTGGATTTAAAGGCGGTGGTGTTGACATTGGCAATGTTGTCACCAATGACGGTTAATGCTTGCGAATTTACATTGAGTCCGGATATGCCGGCAAACAATGAACCAATCATAGTTAAAGCCCTCCATTAAGTTGTTCATTTGAATCGGTTTTAGAATCAGGGGTGTCCGCAGCCAATGGTACAGCGGCTTCAGAAATAGCGATGACATCTTTGACGGATACCGTCTGAAGCGCGGTTACCAGATGCGCCATGTTGTCTTTTAATGAGACACCGGTCACCAGCGCATGTATCAAGGGGGTGACACGAACGTTTTGGTTGGCGGCGTCAACCGCCTGAATCTCAAATTCATACACGCCGGACGGCATCGGATTTCCGTTGAAATCCAGCCCGTTCCATGTGGCACTTTGCTGACCGGCACCCAACGGACCGGTCTCAAAGGAATTAACAAAGCCGCCGGTGGCATCATAGACACTTACAGCCGTCATGGCGGCGTTGTTTTCCAGTTCAAATCGACAAGTGGCCGGTTGACCGTCCTCGAGCAGTATCTCATTCCCGGCAGCCGTTATTTCCTTGCCGATGTAGGATACCGCCTGGGAATGCGTCAGCGAGGCTTGAAACTGTTCCATGTTCTCAAGACTTTCATGGATATTGCTCAACTGCTCCAGCGAACTGAATTGCGCCAGCTGGGCCGTAAATTCAGTGCTGTCAGCAGGGTTCAGCGGATCCTGGTGTTGCAGCTGGGCAATCAACATGTTCAAAAAATCATCCTTGCCCAGGATTTTCACCGGTGCGCTTGATGGTGGGTTGCTTGCCGTGGCGTCTACGGTGTTAAGGGGTGTCATATGCTTCTCTTTGCCGTTTTTTCAGGGTTTATCAGAATCGGTTGCATCGTTTTCATACGCTGGGCTTATGCAAAAAAATCAATGGCTGATTCCACCCGATCGTGGCTGTGGACTGGCCGGGTGATACCTTCTTCTTCTGCAGTTGCATCGATGCTATGCCGGTTGCTTTTTGCAGCCCTCACCCGGCGTGCTTCAGCCGCTTTCTGGTAAAGATCATCTTCAGCCCGAGAGTCGTGGGCTACCGATACCTCAAGTTCATCGACTTCCAGGCCCTGGGCCTGTAATTCCGTTTTTAATTGATTCAGGTTGCTTTCCAGCATGTCCTTGACAAACGGGATCTCGGCCACAATACGGACGGCAACCTGGTGACTTTCCGTCACGATCTGCATGCGAATAGGACCTAAAAAGTCGGGTTTTAAATCAATTTGAATTGTATTTTGACCATTGTTGTTCAGCAGAACCGCCTTTTGCACAATCTGGTTCATAGTCTGAGCTGCCAGGCTGCGCCGGGCGCCTTCAGCTGAATGACCGGCAGATTCAAGCCGGGTCGTGTGATTCGGCAGGCTCTCCTGTGAGCCCAGAAAGCCACCGTCTTTAGCTTCGCCATCGACTTGAATGACCTTACTGCTTGTTTGCTCGATTGCCGCAAGGTCATTCTGCAAACCAGAAGGCTTGAAGCTGATGTTCTCTTGCATCAGTTTGGCAACACTGTTACCCACAGCACCATTTGGGTTCATCGCCTGCTCAGCGACTTTAGCCGGCGGCAGATAGCGGGCGCTCTCTGTCTGCTGGCCATCTTTTTGAAGGTGCGGTTGCACCCGGGACTCAGCCTGAATCAGCTTCGCCGGGCCAGCGGACAGGCGGCGGTCATTTTCGACGCCGGTCAATTGGGTCGGCTGTGTGGAGGCGGTATCGGTCGGCCGGGCAGTGCGTATGATGTTCTGCCAGAAGAGGTCTTCTTTGATGTTGACGGGATCCCCATTTACGATGGTTTGTTTTCCATCAACATTAACAGTTGAAGCTGTAAAATCCGATGACAAAGAGGGATAATCCGTGCGCTGATTCAAAAAGCTAATGAGCCTGTCAATCCAGTTCACAACC
>JASFJF010000153.1:0-8486 GCA_050122255.1 Desulfobacterales bacterium | reverse complement strand
CCTTGGGTCTGGTGCGCTCTAAGGTCACGACCCAGATCGATCATTATGACAATCTGGCCGCATTTTGCGATGCGATCAAGCGCATCAACACGATTCTGGTCGACCTGACGCGTGACATATGGACCTATATTTCTTTTGATTACTTCAAACAGAAAATCATAAAAGGAGAAGTTGGCTCTTCGACCATGCCCCACAAAGTCAACCCCATTGATTTTGAAAACGCGGAAGGCAATTTTGGAGTTGCCAACGCAATTTTCGAGCATTTGTCTGCCAAGCTTCCCATTTCAAGAATGCAACGGGATTTGACGGACTCGACCGTCACCCGCAATGTCGGTGTTCCGCTGGCTCATACGCTCATCGGGCTAAAGTCTCTGTTGCGGGGCCTGAACAAATTGATCTTAAATCCCGATGTCATCCGGGCGGATTTACAGCGTAACTGGGCGGTGGTGGCTGAAGCCATCCAGACCATTCTGCGCCGCGAAGGTTATCCCCATCCCTATGAAGCCTTAAAGTCTTTAACCCGAACCCATCAAATCATTGATCAGAGGGCCATTGCCGAGTTTATTGCCTCTCTGGATGTTTCTCCGGCAGTGAAAGATGAATTACGAGCGATTACCCCTGAAAACTATACTGGCATTATTGATTTCTAAACCTTGAACAATATTCATACGTTTTTCCTGACAGCTGTCTTCTATCGTCTTTCCGGGCCCTGCAGCAGGGCAGTGGTTACCCGGCTGACAAGCCCCCAGATAGCATCCGCGGAAAAGAAGGCCTCAATCGATCGATCAAATAGAACTGAAATGCGGGGATCAAATTCGGCATCGCCCAGCCAGAACAAAAAATACAGGGGCACACGCGGAAAGGGGAACAGCTCATAGGCCGCATCAGCCATATTCACCGCGCGGCCCTTTAGGAATTGGGCGGCATCCTCAAAGCCGCGGATGTCTTGCCCGTAGCGCTGCAGCAGGGGATCGGTTTGCAGCAAGTGGGGGCCCTGAAAAAAATGCGCCTCCTTCAGATCCTTGACGCCCACAATGTCCGAACCGAGGGCATACAGTTTATCGACCTGATTCAGATAAATTACGGTCACCAGCTCGAGCAGCGGATCCTGCGTTTTTTCCCAGCCGCGGCCGTCATCGCGTTTTAGGCAGCGCGCGGCAACATCCACCAGGACTTCTTCGTTTAAGAAATGAAACACCAGCTGCCGGGCCGATTCCAATCTGAAAAGCGTCCAATTGCAAAGGGCATTAAGATCCCGGGTTTGCAGCTCGTCCCAAAAATGCTCAGGCACTTCAACCGGGGATCCGTCGGGAGCGGATGCCGGCGGATTTTGGCGGCGGCGGCGACCCTGCATTTGAAGGAAACCCTGGCTAAACGGGTAAGGTCCTTGCGTATAATTTTCGCAGGGAAATTGAGCGCAATCCCGCAGGCAGTATTGCACCTGGTTCAATTGTGCACAGGCCAGAATGCCGCAGGTGCCGCCCAGCAGCCGCTTCTGGGCCGCAAGCTTTAAAGCGGCTTGGGAGCTGGTGCCGGGGCCGCAACTGGAGCAGGTGCCCAGCAGATTTAATTTGCAGACATCACAATTAATGCCACAAGCACCGGTGGGCATCGCTCAAATCTCCCCCTGTAAGATTAGCTAAATAATTCTTAACAGTTCGTCGTTATAGCTGTAATCCTCACCAAATAATAGGTTTCAGGTGTCAGTGTTCAGGTGTCAGCCCTTCTAATCGGCCCTGAAACCTGACACCTGAAACCTTTAGCACGATATTGGTTTGAAATGAGTTGATGATTTGTCCTATTCCTATAGATGTTATTAAACTGTTTGGCATTTAGGGCAAATATGCGTGCTGCGCTGGCCGACGATGATTCGCTCAACAGTCGTTCCGCAGCGCGGGCAGGGCTGGCCGGTGCGCCGGAAGACCTTCAGCTGATCGCGATTGCGGCCCTGATGTTTGGCAACTGAATAAAAATTGGTTTTACCGGTTCCCAATGAGGTTCCCAGGTTTCTCAGGCTTCGTTTGAGCACCCGCGGTATGGCCCTGTGAAGCATCCGAATTTCTGCATTGGACAAAAAGGCGGCGATGCGGCGGGGGTGAATCCTGGATTCCCAGAGCGCCTCATCGACGTATATATTACCGAGACCGGCGATAAAGGTCTGATCAAGCAGCAACGGTTTTAACAGGCGCTTGCGCGCCCTGAGTCGCTGAGCCAATTTTTGATGTGTAAAGCGTCTTGACAGCGGCTCGGGCCCCAGGCGACTTAGGATGGGGCTCGCATCCAACATTAGATAGAGGCGGCCGAATTTGCGGGTGTCATAAAAGCGCAACTGCTGTCCGCCATCCAGGTTTAGCAGCACATGTTCATGTTTATTGCGGGGCTGTCGGGTGGTCACCAGATGCAATCGGCCGGACATGCGCAAATGCATGAGCAAATGGCCGTTGTTCTGGAAATCGAAAACAATGAATTTTCCGCGGCGCCAAATGGTCGTAATCGTCCGTCCCCTGATCCGGCTGCAAAAAGTTTTTGCCGACGGCTCCGCGATCGTACGGGCCCAGAAAACCCTTGCCGCCTTGATGGTCTGGCCTTCAAGCCCGGCTGCTTTGAGATCATTAACAATCGTCTGTACTTCGGGAAGTTCGGGCATCTTTGGTTCGGGTTCAGGGTTCAAAGGTTCAAAGATCAAAGGTTACGCATTGCGGGGTGTGCGTCTCGGGAAAACAGCGATCAGATGATTACTGCAAGTAGCCAGCGGTCGAACCTCTGAACGCTGAACCTTGAACCTGTGAACCGTTGCAATAACGATTGACAACTTGAGATCTTGCGCCTATAAAATGGGCCAGTTTGAGGTATTATAGCACAGACCTGCATGTAAAAAAATGATCGTTTAATGACTCTCATTGATAACCGTCGGTTCTTCCGATGATAAAGGAGCGCTTATGGATTTTTGCCTTTCAACTGACCATGAAATCCTACGTGAGTCGGTGCGCAGTTTTGCCGAAAAGGAGATCAAGCCGGTTGCCCAGGAGTTGGATGAAAAGGAAGAATTTTCGTATGAAACCATGCAAAAAATGGCCGAGCTGGGGCTGTTTGGAATTTTTGTGTCCGAAAAATACGGCGGCCAGTCCATGGATTATATTTCCTACATTATTGCGGTTGAGGAAATCGCACGCGTTGATGGTTCGCATGCCGCTACTGTAGCCGCTGAAAACTCTCTTGGAATTGGCCCGCTCTACTATTTTGGCAATGAGGAGCAAAAAAGGAAATATTTGCCCAAGCTTTGCAGCGGTGAGGCTCTATGGGGTTTTGGCCTGACTGAGCCCAATGCGGGCTCTGACGCAGGCAACACGCAGACCACCGCCGTTTTAGACGGCAATGAATGGGTTATCAACGGCAGCAAAATCTTTATCACCAACGCCGCCACCAACATCACGACCGGCGCCACTGTATTGGCCCGAACCGGCGTCAGAGATGATGGAAAACCTGAGCTGTCGTGCATCATCGTTGAATCCGGCACACCTGGATTCACCGCCAAAGAGATGCACGGCAAGCTGATGTGGCGCGCTTCAAACACCAGTGAGCTTTATTTTGAAGATTGCCGGGTTCCCAAAGAAAACCTTCTGGGCCCCAGAGGGCAGGGGTTTCACCAGATGATGAAAACCCTGGACGGCGGCCGGCTTTCGATTGCCGCCATGGGCCTTGGTGGCGCCCAGGGCTGCTTTGACATGGCCATGAAATACAGTCAGGAGCGCGAGCAGTTTGGACGGCCGATTGCAGCGTTTCAGGTGAATGCCTTTAAGCTGGCTGACATGGCAACTGAAATCGAATGTGCCCGCCTGCTGCTTTACAAAGCCTGTTGGTTGAACGACAACGCCTTGCCCTTTGCCAAAGAGGCGGCTATGGCAAAACTGTATTGTTCGGAGGTTATGTACCGAGCAGCCAATCATTCCGTTCAGCTGCACGGTGGATACGGATTAATGAAAGAGTATGATATCGAGCGCTTTTACAGGGACCAAAAGCTGCTTGAAATCGGTGAAGGCACCTCTGAAGTGCAACGGCTGGTGATTGCCCGCTATCTGGGCGCCAAAAGCCTGTAACCCGATTGGCCTTTTAAGATAGCAACAATCTATTTTAACAAGGAGATGAAATGCAAGATAAAATCAAAAAACCGCATTTTGACTTTGACTTTTTTGAAGACTTAACCGGTGATATACCGGTGGAACCACCCAAGAGCGTGGATGATGTTGGGGAACGTATTCGCAAAATCCGGGAAGAAAAGAACCTTTCGCTCGACGAGATTTCCAAAATGACCGGATTTGAAGTTGATTTTTTAGCAAAAATCGAAAACAAGGAACGGCAGCCCCAGCTGGGCACAGTGATCAAATTATCAAAAGCCCTGGACAGCGCCTTTGGCCGTCTGGTTTCAGGCGTCGGCGATAAACTTTACGCCATTACGCGCAAAGACGAGCGCCGCACTATTTCACGGTCCACCTCCAAAAAGGGGCGCCAACAAATCTACACTTACAAAAGTCTGGCACCGGATGTCAAAGGGCGACATATGGAGGCTTTTCTGGTGCAGCTTGAAGAAGATCCCGACAAAGAAATATCGCTACACGAGGGCGAAGAATTTATATTTGTGCTCGATGGGGAAGTGATTTTAGAGATCGGGGATGATCACTACGAGCTAGAGCCGGGCGACAGCGCCTATTATTTGTCGACCACCGCCCACCATATTGCAGCTAAAAAAGGAAAGGCGACCATAGTGGCGGTCATGTACGAAGCCTGATCTGCATCAGCGCGCAAGCTTCATGTAGAAATCATCGCGCAAATGCTTTAAATAACGCGGTTATCTGGGAAACTCCAGTTGGATATGTCTGATATTATCTCACCACGAAGAACACGAAGATCACAAAGGCAAAACACATCAATTTATTTTTATCCTTTCGTGTCCCTCGTGCCCTTCGTGGTTATAAAGGCAACGCTTGAGCTTTCTGCATAACCATATTAACCGATATCAACAGTTATAATCGATCGTCGCATATTACAGCGGCCGTGCGGGCAGCATGCCCCTGGCCGTTTTTTTTTGCCGCCGCTTGGATTTTCGTAAAAATTTGTTAGACACCTCATTCGTACGCCAGAGGGCAAGCCTGCTGGGCGCTTTGTATTTTGACAAATCAAAATTGACCATTATAACTATATATTCAGATGCCTTGTTAAGTTTGACGCGGGGTGCAAAACAGATATGGTTCTATCAAAAAAACACGCTGCAGCAAAGCGTTTAAAGGAGAAATTACGGATGCGATTTTTGAGATGCCTTAGAGTGTGTTTCCTGATTCTTATTTTAGCCGTAAGCCCTTGCACAGCATTGGCTTCAGAGGTTGACATTCAGCTTGATGTCAAAGAATTTCGGCTTGAAAACGGTATGCTGTTTTTAGTAGTTGAACGACCGGCGACACCCCAGGTGGCCGCCAGACTGGCAATCCGTGCCGGGTCAGCCCTCGAAGAAACCGGCCGCACCGGGATTGCCCATTTGCTCGAACATATGATGTTTAAGGGAACCCAGAATTTCGGTAGCCTGGACGTTAGCAAAGACGCTATTCTTCAGCAGCAGATTGAGGCTGCTTACCAAAGCATTCTTGCCGAACAGCAGAAGCGGTCACCCGATCAAAAACACATCCGCGAAAAGCGTGCCGAAATGCAGAAATTACGCGCAGAGGTTCAAAAAATCTATGTTCCCCAGGCCTTTTCCTCACAGCTGGGTAAAATTGGCGCGGTCGGTGTTAATGCCTTTACGACCAAAGATCAGACGCAATATATCGCCTCGGTTCCCTCGGATATGATGGAGCAGTGGTTTTCGATAGTCAGCGAACAGATATTTGAACCCTCCTGGCGCGAATTTTACGTTGAAAAGGAAGTGGTCCAGCGCGAGTGGGCCTTTCGTTACATTAATGACCCCGGCGGAGCCGCTTGGCTGGATCTTAATGCGACCGCCTATGTCGCCCATCCGTACCGCAACCCTACGATTGGATGGAAGAGCGATATGGAAAAATACAGCACCCAAGATGCCATTGAATTTCATCGGAAATATTACAACCCCGCCAATGCGGTTTGCGTGCTGGTCGGCGATGTAACCCTTGAACAAGCAAAGCAACTGGCCAAAACGTATTTTGCACGCTATCCGGCCGGAAATAGCGCCTCTGAAACGGTTACACAAGAGCCCTTGCAGCAGGGGCCGCGCAAAAATATTCGCTTTTTAAAAGGCGCACGGACACCGCTGGTCAGAATCGGATATCACGGCGCCCGCATGGGAACACCGGATTTTTATGCGCTCGATGCCATGACCATGGTCTTAAGCCACGGCCGCGGCGCCCGCATGACCCAGAATATTGTCAACCAGGGTTTGGCCGTTGAAGCCTGGGCCTATAATCCGGATAACCGCTATGGCGGCCTGATCATCGTCGGCGGATCCCCCAATGAGCCTGAGGCGCTAAAAACGGCCTCCAGCCGGCTCACCGAGGATGAGCAGCGAAAGGCCTATCTGGCGGCCTGTGAAAAGCTGGAAGCACTGTTGGTTGCAGAAGTTGAGAAATTTAAAACCGACGCGGTATCAACCCGTGAACTGGCGCGTATCAAAAAACTCAACCGGCGAGATTTTTTAGATCGCATGCGCAGCAATGAAAGCCTGGCGGGCACGCTGGCAACCCTTGAAGTGCAGGTCGGTTGGCCGTACCTGAATGACTATCTGGCGCGGATCGATGCCGTTACACCTGAAGACATCCAAAAAGCGGCGCAAAAATATGTTCGCACTGACAATAAATCCGTGGTTTTTGTTATTCCCGGTGGTCAGCCGGATCAACCACCCGTGCAGTACACCGAAGTTCGCAACATCAGCAGTGGCGCTGCCGCCAAACTGACTTATAACGGTGATTTTAAAAACATATCGAAGTATCCCACCCCTTCGGGCTGGAAACATCCGCTATCTTTCAGGCGTGATCCGCAAAAGATAAAATACCCTCCGGCTGAGACATTAGAGGTTGAAAAGGTCAAAGTATTTTACTTGCCGGACACCGAATTGCCATTAATTGACATGACGATATTGTTGAAGGCCGGTGCGGTTGACCTGGCCAAATCAAAGACGGGTTTGGCCGATGTTTTCAATAACGTGATTGTACGGGGCGGCACACAGGACATGTCGCCCGGCGAACTGGCGCTGGTGCTGGACGAGAATGCCATCCAGCTGGGCATATCGGTGAATGAGGAGCAGACCGCTGTGCGTTTATCGATGATGAAGGCAGACTGGGAAAAGGGCCTGGCACTTTTGCAGGCGGTGCTGACCCGACCCGTCTTTGACCCCGCTGTCTTGGAAGTTGCCAAAAACAGGGAAAGCGTAGCGCTTAAAAGACAGGGCGGGGATGCCATGTCGGTGGCCATGCGGGAAAGCAAAATCTGGCATTTTAAAAATCATGCGTACGGCCGGGATCCACTCGCAGGCCTGCAGACCATTCCGGGCATATCAGCGCAAGACCTCCGCAACTTTTTAACGCGCTATTTTGTGCCCGAGAACATGACCATTGCGATTGCCGGTGATATCGATAAAGAAAAAATCGTTTCCGGCCTGGGAGGACTCTTAAAGGCTTTTCCGAAATCACCGGCGCCCAAGCGCAATTTAACGGATCCTGCAAGGACGCCACCGGTTGTGGCTCTGATTGACAAACCCGGTCAGGTTCAGTCTCAGGTCGTTTTGCGTCTTCCGAGTGTAAAGCGCACCCATCCAGACTACTGGCGAGCCAGTCTTTTGATGAATGTATTCGGGGGCAGCGACTCGCTGATGTACAAGCGCCTGCGGGATGATTTGGGCCTGGTGTATTCAGCTGGTTTTTACCAGACATACAAATGGCAGGCCGGACAGCTGGTGGGCTACATTGGGTGCAAAGGTGATCAGACCACGGCGGCTATTTCAGAAACCTTAAAACTGATGGACGCATTGCGGCAGTCGATTCCTGAAAAAGAGCTGGAGTTAAAGCGGCTGGATGCCCTAAACAGCTTTGTTTTCAACGTGGATACCAAATCAGAGCTGGTGGATGTTTACGGGCGCTATCATCTGCGCCAGGAGCCGCTCGATACGCTCGAAAGAATTCAGGACGCCTTTATGGGTGCCACCAAAGATGAACTGCAGCAGCTGGCCCGTGAGCTGCTGGATCCCCAAAAGATTCAAATTGTTGTCGTGGGCGATAAAAACATCAGCGTGCAGACACCGGACGGTCAGCAAATTACACTGGAAGAGGACCTCAAGCGTCTGGCCCGTGTTCGCGCTTTACCGTTTCGGGAAATTCAGCTACGATGACGGCAACTTTTATTTGTATAATAACAAAATAATACGGTTATGCAGAAAGCCCAAGTGATGCCTATTCAACCACGAAGGGCACGAAGGACACGAAAACAAAAACTAAATTGATGTGTTTTGCCTTTGTGATCTTTGTGTTCTT
>JASFJF010000152.1:0-8492 GCA_050122255.1 Desulfobacterales bacterium | reverse complement strand
GGTATCGGCAGTGACAGTCTTCCAGCAGGCGACAAGAGCCTTCAACCCTTTGTCGGCAAAAACAGTTCCGACACCGCCGCGGCCGGCCTGTTTGTACCGGGCGCGTTTACGTTTGGGATCATACCAGGTAAAATTTAGGCATCCGATCAGGGTATTTTTGGCGCCGGGGCCGGCGGAAACCACCGAAATGTTGCGCGGTTTTCCCCCGGCGAAATGCTCGGTCAAGACAGCCGACAGTTCATAGGCGTTGTCCGGCAGGCCGTTTGTTTCGAAAAGCTGAACCTTCTGGTTGATGCCATCGATGAATACCACCATTTCGGAAGTCGTTTTGCCCTGGATTTCAAGGGCATCGAAGCCGGAAAATTTGAGGTAGGGTCCGAAATAACCGCCAACGTTGGAATCGATGACCGAAGCAGTGGTCGGCGATAAGGTGGCGACTATGCTTTTACCTGAACCCGGATAGATAGGAGTTCCCCCCAGAGGACCGGCTGCAATGCAAAGGGCATTTTCAGGGTCATTCCAGCGGGTGGAGGGCTGCACTGCATTCCACAGCAGCCATAGATCATAGCCCTTGCCGCCGATAAACGTTTTTTTGGTTTTCGCATCTACTGCTTTGATATCAATTTGTGCTGCAGACAAATTGATATATAACGTCTGATCGGCGTATCCGTTTGTAATTTCGGGTCTTTTGTAATCCAAAGTTTTCGTTTCTTTTAAATGATAATCCGGCATGTGTTTGCTCCTTTTATCAATTATTCAATCCCCCGTTGTTTTTTCTTGAGCCGTGTAGGCTCTTTAACTACTTTGTTTCTGGTTTCTGTTAAAGTATCAGACTTTTATGTATACAATTAAGCTGTTCCCCGATCAAGGTTCCTTTTTAGTTAAATCGTTAATTGGTTATTTATTTAGGTGACCCGTCAAATCGTTGAATGGTTAATGGGTTAGTAAGGAATTCATCAATCGACTAGGTGATGCGTTGGCGAATTAACGCGTTGCACAAATGCAAACGATTTAACGAATCAACTCATAAGCGATTTAACTATGTGGCGAAACTGCATCCCGTTTCAGGCGAATTGCGGTTTCGCCTATTTGAGTTCTTCCTGCCCCGAGAACGCCCGATGGGGCTCGAAGGCTTTTAAAATAATGTGATCATCATCGGTGGTTTCACCGGACATCAGGCGGGCGACCACTTCGGCGGCCCCCGGCGCCAGCATCAGGCCCTGGCCGCACATACCGGTGATATGCAACAAACCCTTGAGCTGCTGGTTCCAGCCCACCAGCGGCGAACCGTCCGGCGTCATCGGATAAAGACCGCGCCAGGTGCGGCGCACCCTTAAATTCTTGAGCCGCGGCAGCAAGTGCACCAGGCGGGCACTCACCTGGGGAAGAAATTCAGCTGTTTCGCCCTTGTCGGTGCCGACAATGGGCGGGTCAGGTGTGATGCAAAAAATGACCTGCCCGTGCAGATTCTGGTAAAAATAAAAATTCTTTGATCCCGGCCCGGGACGAATATCCACCACCATGCATTTGAAGAACGGCCTGACAGGTTCTGTGATGGCGCCTTCATGGGAATCCGGTACGACTTGCAGGTCGATGCCGACGGTACGACTCAGTTCCGGTGAAAAAGGACCGGCCGTATCAACGACGATCGCTGCCCGATATTCAGACTGTTCGGTTCCCACACCGATGACACGGTCGTTTTCGACCCGTATTTGGCGAACGCGCTCCTTGAACTGAAAGCTGACGCCCAGATCAACGGCCCGCCGATGAAAGGCATTGACGGTCAGAAGCGGCGAAATCGACCCGTCATCCGGCGAAAAGGTGCCCCCCCGCAGCCCTTTGGGATTGATACCGGGAATAATTTCCTTGATGTCATTCGATGCCATGAAATCGATATTGAGTCCATATTTTTTCTGGACAGGAAGCAGCTTTTTAAGCATCGTCTCGTCTTTTTTGTGATAAACCGGGAAGGTATAACCGCCCTTGAGCCATTCAATATTATCGCCATGCAGATCCTGCCAGGTTGAAAAGATTTCAAGTGACCGTCGGCAGGTCAGTATTTTGGCAGGATCCGAATGGGTGGCCCGGATGCCGCCGATGGCATGTTTGTTTTCACCCTGGCCCGGTGACGGATGCATGTCGATCACGCGGGTTTTAAACCCCCGTTCTGCAAGTGCCAGGGCGGTCGGCACGCCCACCGAGCCGGCCCCGACAATGATCACATCACTTGTCTTCAATTCGGTCCCCCTGTTGTGCTCCGGCCAATACGCCGATCGGCACCTCGACAAACAATGGTCGATCGACGCGATCGGTTACCGAGCCCAGTTCGATACCTTCTTCCTGAAAGATTCGCCAGATCATCGGCCGGCAGGTTTTTGATCCGCAGGCGCCCATGCCAACGCGCGTTACGGCTTTTAATTGATTGATGTCTCTGATGCCCTTGCGGATGGCCGCTTTAATTTCACCGGCTGTTATACGTTCGCATCGACAGATGATGGCCTCATCCGGCGGCAATTCTTTTTCGTAGATCATAGAGGGCTCGATTTGGCGATCCTGCACCCAGATGCCCATGGCCGCTTTGGCCACGTTTTTCTCGACTTTCACCTGCACTAGCAGTGTGCCCGGGAATTTACGACGGGTCGATAGCTTTTCTACGGGATAATACCCCAGGATGGCGCCGTCCACATCGGTAATCGGGACTTTCTGGCCGACTTCAACCCGATCGCGCCAGATTTCATAGGGCAGGGTGACCAGGGGATGCTCGGGATCGTCTCGATAATCGACCAGAACCATCGACAGGCCCGGACAAACTGCTACGCAGCTACCGCAACCGGTACAGGCATCTAAATCAATGATGTAGGGCAAGCCGGTGATGTCATCACGTTCGGTGCGAATCGCACCGACCGGGCATACCGACGTGCAGGGATTGCAGGGCACCTCCTGGTAACAGTGGAAGACCGGAATTACTCCTTCTTCGCGCTCGGGCTGTTTGCGCGTCCGGGTGGGACCGGGTTTGGATTTTAAAATAGTTGCTTTTTCATCCCATTCGGCAGGAATCTCACCGACCGGCAGGCCCAATGACTGGGCGATTTTCAACCCCTCGATCTTGCCTGTAAACATGGCCGCCGATGCCTCGGCAATTTCCTGGGCATCTCCGGCACAGAACACATCCATGCCCCATTGCCGTGCTTTTAAATAAAATTCATTGACTTCGGCCAGACCGACGGCAATTAAAACCGTATCCACCGCATACGTTTTGTGGGTATCCGCAACCACCTTCCAGTCTTGATCCAGGCGCGCGACGGTAACGGCTTTTACCTTTTGCTTGCCGATTGCGGCCACAACAGTATGGCCGGTTAAAATCGGCACCCCCAGCCGCTTGAGCTTGTCCGCATGAACCTTGTATCCGCCGACCTGCGGTAGGGCTTCTATCAAGGCAACCACTTCGATACCGGCCTGAATGGCATGGTAGCCGGCGATCAGCCCGACGTTGCCACCGCCGACAATCAGCACCTTTTCAGAGGATTTGATCAAATCGCGGTTAACCAGGGTCTGGAACGCGCCGGCTCCATAAACACCCGGCAGGGTGTTTCCCGGAAAAGACAGCATTTTTTCTCTGGCACCGGTGGCAATTAGCAGCTTTTTAGGCTTGATTTGCCGGTAATGTTTGTTCTTGACGCCTTTGACGGCACCGACAATCTTGTCTGAAAATACCCCGACTGCGGTTGTATTCAACCAGATGTCCACCGAGTCCAATTTGCCGATTTCATCTGCCAGGATGGCTGCGATCTCAAAGCCGCGAGTTCCGGCGTAGGAGTCTTCGACAGAGCCGAAAAATTTATGGGTTTGCAAAACAAGTTTGCCCCCTGGGCGGTCCTTATCATCCAGGACCAGGGTCTCAACGCCCAGTTTCCCCAATTCCACCGCCGCGGCCAGACCGGCCGGGCCGGCACCAATGATCAAAACATCGACTTCTTTTACCTTTGCAGACTGAATTTGCGGCTCAACATCGTCTTCCGGCAGTTTGGGCAGCCCCTCGACGCTTTCAACGACCATGCCTTTCGTCAAAGGCGTCATACACGACTTGACCGGCAGGCCATCGGCAATGACCAGGCATTGGGAGCATTGGCCGTTGGCGCAGAACATACCCTGGGGACTGTTATCCTTGGGGTGGTGGCCGAATATCTGGATGCCGTTGGCAAAAAGAGTGGATGATATCATTTCGCCTTCGTAGCCGTTCAACTTTTTACCGTTCCAGGTAAAGGTGATCTTTTCGTTCTCAGGAATCTCCAGAACAGGATGTTTGGTTATGCGCTTCAGGGCCATTTTATAATTCCTACTTTCACAGAAGATGTGCAAGATCTAATAAAAATAAAATCAATCACGAAAACACGAAAGGAAAAAATCACGAAGTCCTTTTTTTTAAATTTTCGTATTTTCGTGCTTTCGTGGTAAAAAATTTTAGATCAAAGGTATTCTGCGCTTTTTCTTTTTGACTCGGCTTCTTTTTTTCTTCTTTTCATGTATTGATTAAAGCGGCGAACATGGTTACGGGCCAGGCGGCGCGCCCGGTCGGCCTGGCCTCTGTCGACCGCCTGCACAAGGTCACACAGGTCCCGGTAGTTTTCCTGTAATTCGCGTTTATCCATAAACAGGAATTCATCATAATAGCGATGGATATTTTCATGGACGGAATGCAAAACGGAAATATAAATTGGGTTTGCCGCCACCCGTGCCAGAATCATGTGGATGCGTTTGTCAACGTCGATAAAGGCATCTCGTTGCGAAGAGCCCGCCTGGACACATTTACGGGCTTCGTTTAAGAGTTCGGTCAAATTATTGATGTCTGTGGGCGACCGATTGGCAGCGGCGCGGGCGGCCACAGACCCCTCCACATCCTCACGAAATTCAGCCAGATGGTTCAAAGAAACCTTTTGCGAGCGGATCAGAAGCGCCAGGCCTTCGCTCACCTGATCGGCATTCAGATCCTTGACCACAGAGCCCCCGCCGACGCCGAGTTTGATTTCGATTAAGCCCTTTTGCTCCAGGACCCGAAGGGCCTCGCGCAATGTGCCGCGGCTGATATTAAACATGTCTTTGAGCTGCCGTTCAGACGGCAGGGTGTCGCCGCTTTTCAGGCGCCCGTCGATAATGGCATCCTCAATCTGAGCGACGACATCCTGAAAAACCTTGGTTTGCTTGGCGGCCTGGAACATAGGCGTTCTTCCTTTCGCTGCGCTTAAGTCAGAATGAGACACGAAAGCAATTATAATGGTTAGACCATTATAATATCTAAATCGAACGATGTCAAATATAACTAAACAATTTTTTCTTGCGCGATTGCTGAGAGAATTTTAGCGGTATTTTAATAGGTTCCGATTATTTACTTGACTAACCATTGGACAGCCTATAAATTTCAGAAATTTTGGGAGAAATTAACCAACCCCAGCCTTTTAGCGGTCGAGAACAGGTTAATGCCGGCCGAATTTCGGCGATATGTAAGATTCAATTAGCCGATCGGAGTCTACTATCATGTTAAGAGATAAAATAATTTGCATTATCGGAACGGGTAATATGGGCGAAGCCCTCATTAGCGGCCTGATTTGCTCAGCGTCATCAAAACCCGAAAATATCATTTGCACCGACGTGCGTGATGCCAAACTTAAAAGCATGCAGGACACTTACGGGGTTCAAACGACAGCCAATAATCTGGAGGCGGTTGCCAATTCAGACATAGCTATCTATGCCGTCAAACCCCAGATTATGGCGGCCGTTCTCAATGAAACTGCAGAAAAACTCGATATGTCCAAACTTATAATTTCGATTGCGGCCGGCGTTCCCATGGAAGCCATCGAGTCTTTTCTGAACAAAAAACTCCGCCTGATTCGGGTCATGCCCAACATCGCCGCTGCCGTCAAGGAAGCGGCTACAGCCGTTGCAGCCGGAAAACATGCATCCGAAGAAGATATCAAGCTGGCGATGACCATTTTCAATTCCATCGGGAAAACGGTTTTTATCCCTGAAAATTACCTGATGGATGCCATTACCGGATTGAGCGGCAGCGGTCCGGCCTATATATTCTTGATTGTTGAAGCCATGGCCGATGCCGGTGTTAAAGTCGGATTGTCGCGCCAGGAGGCCCTCTTTCTGTCTGCCCAGACGGTTTTGGGGGCTGCCAAAATGCTGATTGAGACCCGGGAACATCCGGGCCAGCTCAGGGATCGGGTGACATCTCCGGGGGGGACGGCCATCGCCGGTCTGGCCACGCTGGAAAGTGGTGGTTTGCGCACCACCCTGATAAATGCAGTCGAGGTTGCCACCAATCGCTCCAAGGAGCTGGGCCAGTTGATGATAAAAAATTTTTCCAACGATAGCCCCTCTGATCCCGAAGCTTTAAAGCGATGACTCGGAAATCATAGCCACCGATTTGCGACACCCAACAATTGATGTTAGAATTAGGTATAGCCCATCTTAAAGGCATAAACGGTATTCAGGTTGAGCCCGTCGCCTGCTGAAATTTTAACTATCTTGATAGGAAACGAATGAAGCTTAAAACTGCGGGTTTCGTCATACTGTCTCTATTTCTTTCAATGTTATTTTTCATAAACGGATCTGCAACGACCACCGGCATCCAATGGCATACTTATGATGACGGTATGGCGCGAAGCCGATTTGAAAAAAAGAAGGTCTTCATCCATTTTAGGGCGGACTGGTGCTACTACTGCGGGGTAATGGAGGAAGAGACGTTCAAAGACCCGATGATTATTTCGTCTTTAAATGAAAATTTTATTTCCATTAAAGTTGATTTTGACAAAGAAACGACCACATCCAGTCATTATGGCGTCAGGGGCCTGCCGGATACAATATTTATAGCTGAAAACGGCCGTATTATTGGTCGCCGCCCCGGCTATATACCACCGGATATAATGAAAATTATCCTCAAAACAATTCTAGAGCAGAGCGTACAGGATTAATGATCTTTTTTATTTTTCCCGCCATGAACCCCGGCTGACCCCGCGGGGTCCATGCGTCGGCAACCGAGAGCCGCCCGGCGACCCACACATCGGTTAACCAGCTAATTTTTGACATGATGATTGATTCCATCGATTACAGGCGAATAAAAGCAATCATCCATAATTCCGATCCGATTGGATTTACGGCACACGATACGCGCAGGCCCGCGTGTGTTTTTCTGTTGCTTTTTAACCGACCGGACCCGCACATTCTGGCCATTCAAAAGTCAGATACGGAAGGTTATCCTTGGCGCAACCAGGTTGCCTTACCGGGCGGACACATGGAAAACTCGGATACCAGCGCAGTTGCGACTGCTTTTCGGGAGCTGGAAGAAGAACTGACCATCAGCAAGGATCAGGTCGATCTTATCGGTTCCCTCGGGCATTTTCAGACCCTTACCCGGCCCAGAGACATCCAGGCTTTTGTCGGGTACTGGAGCGGCAAGGGGCCGGTTCGATTTGATCCCAACGAAATCGCCAGGGTTCTTGAAATTCCATTGAAAACCCTGATTAAAACGCATCGGATTAAAAACTATCACCAGACCATGCCGGATGTCCGTGAGCTGGAATATCATTTCAAAGACATCGTCATATGGGGCGCAACGGCCCGGATACTCTATCATTTCATTGAGCTTATCGATCCGCTTATCAACGCGAGTGATGACAGGGGTACGGAACCCATTTCCTGATGTTGTATTGCCCGTAAATGATGCATAAATTTAAATGGCTGCTGGTTCAGGCAAATTGGAGATGCTAGCGGACGGGTTTTTGGGTGTAGCGCTTGATCAGGCGGATGACTGTAGCGGCAATAATTGTGACACTCATGGCCAGCAACAGAACCGGCACCCAGAGGTATCCGTGGTAGTCTGGGTTATCCCTGGCGACAGCAAGCCCCGCGGCTGCAAAAAGAATCACCAGAGCCATAAATAAGGCCACGGCTATATGGGCTGTGGTGGAGTCATACCAGGGGATAACCGCTTTTCTGAATACTGGGTTTTTATCTGCCGACATTGGTTTATGATTAGCTGATTGATTGTGCTTGTCTGATAATATAACTTAACGACTTAATTCTACCGATCTCAACGTGAAAAATCAAGGTGTGAACATGTGCCGAAAAACAAACAGAAAATCAAACGTATGGGTTGGGCTAGGCCGCTGTATTTTCGGTCTTGTGGTCTTTAGTTTGCTGGGAAGCTGTGCGGGGACATCGCAAAAGGTCGTGAAACCGGAGACCGTCAAAGCGCTCCGGCCGGACACGATTATATCAGCGCAATCCGGAACAGAAGCAACCTTTGATGAAATGATGAAAGATCTAAACCGTCACCAGATCATTTTTGTAGGCGAAAAGCACAGCAGCGTCGCCCATCATTCTATCCAGTTGAAAATCATCCAGGCCGCATTTCAAAACAATCAAGATCTTGTCGTTGGCATGGAGATGTTTGATCGTTCCTACCAGGAGGTGCTGGATTTATGGACAGC
>JASFJF010000151.1:0-8506 GCA_050122255.1 Desulfobacterales bacterium | reverse complement strand
CAATCAAATACTGCGAAGGACTGGCTGTTTTCGATTATATTTGAAACTTGTTCATAAGATAGAGCTTGCTGCTTATTCGGGATTTCTTTTTCAACGGGAATTACCTGCATCAGCTGAGGTTTAATATTAAAGAACTGCTTTCCGTAATCCTTCATGAACTCTTCACACATTACAGCTAATTCTCGATCCATGTGGGGCCGTTGAAATTCATAAATCCCAAAAGCCCAGGGTACCATTTTGAACATTTTAACCTCACCAAGATCTATTCCAAAAATTTGGCCTCTCTCTCTCATCTCAGATAGGTGCTCCTCCAGACCTTCCAGTTTGCGCCCTGTTCGCTCTGAAATTTGTTGTGCTGTTTCAAATTCTAATCTTAAATCACAAAAAAGCTCTGCATCTTCCGGCCGGAATATTCTCTTTAGCAGCTTGATTTCTACGCCTGATTCGGTTGTTGGGAAACCGTTGGGAAGCGTATCTAAGACTTTGGCAAGGCGTTTATAAATTTCTGCACTCATAATGAATAGCCTCCTTTCATTGCCTTGTTTTAGAAATTTCGTTTTGGATCTATTAATAGCCGAGTTGACGGGCTTTTTCAAACAAATTTTGGATGCTTGAAACTGGCGATGTGATAAACCATCAACTATCTGGTTTTTGTAGATATGAGTATCACAAAGATTTTGGCTTGTTGACAGTTGCACTTTGTTGGTACATCAAGTTCTATAGAGTTAACGGTTCAATATTAGAAAATTAATTAACCGATATCGAAAATTCTTCTGATTCCGCACTCTCTCCCAAGATCAATCCAAAATTTTTTCAGGTATCAAACAATATATGAAATTGATCGGATTTTGGTGCCCTATGTCAAATCGTAGACCCGAAAAGTTCGGTTCTAAGGAGACAAAAAGGGCAAATCCATTGGCTTGGATTCACCCGACTCAGTATTGATTCGATAAAATTTTCAGAAGGTGGCGCTAATTCAAGATATATTGTGTAAGGCATCGTGATTTCGCGGATTGTGAAAGCGGTTACTATAAGCTGCGCAGTGCCTTCAAAGTCTACATCAGCTTGATGTTACAACATACAACCTGCTGTATCAAAATGGTTATTGACAGACCATCGGCTCATGGAGATACTGGTTTAAGTTCAAATAACTTTCTGTCCTTCTGGATAATGTGGCCGGGAGCTTGAGGCAAACGGGAAGTAGAGAAGGCGCAAGGAGAAGGCCGATGTTCAATAAAAATAGCAGGGAAGGTTACCGATCCAATATAAAAGGCATCAAACAAAAAACCTTAGTTTACGGCAAACATACTTTGATGGCCGAACTAAAAATGTTGAAGGGGACTCGAATTCCAACCCACAATCACCCTCATGAACAGACCGGGTATCTGGTAACCGGAAGGACCCGACTGTTCATTGACGATCAGATCTACGATTGCAGCCCGGGAGACAGCTGGTGCATTCCCGGCAACACGAAACACGGAACTTATGCCATAAAAGATTCGGTGCTCATCGAAATTTTTTCGCCGGTTCGGGAAGATCTTCACCCCGAAACCGAGTACTCCTCATTTATTCAATCTTGGAATAGATGAACACATCAAAAAGAGCAGTGCTTGCTATCCGATGCTGGTCTCAGGAAAAGAAAAATCGCTTCCCGACATCTGAATAATATCTTCCGGTGTCGTTATATCACCCACCAGGATAGACCTTGTCTTTTCACACGAAGAATTGAGGGTTTCAGCGATATCGGTATCCTCCATCAACACCTAAATATGGAAATGGTATCACAACAGGGTAGGGTCATCAATTATACTGAAAGTGGGTCTAATCAGTTCTTGTTTTTGGGATCGAGCTTCATGCGGTCCGGAACGACCATGGACTCCACGATAATTTCTTTGAGGGATATTGCCCTGACTTCCAGGTCGTAAGCTTCACTCAGATCGTTTACCTGGTCAAAGCAATTGTGGCAGGGCGTGATAACAATTTCAGCACCGGTCGCTCTGATTTGATCGGCCTTCAATTTTCCGGAGGCCATGCGGTAAGGTTTGTAATCCGGGCCCATGGGCATGATTCCGCCGCCACCGCCACAGCAATGATTGTGCTCCCGGTTGGGGGCCATATCCCTGAAATCCTCGGCAATGCAGGGTATGATTTTGCGGGCATGCTCCCATAGGCCGCCGTTTCGGGAAACGTTGCAGGGGTCCTGATAGGTAATCGGCGCTTTTATTTTTTTGTCAGGGTCGATTCGGATGCGTCCGTCGCGCAGGTATTCATACATCAACTGCACATAGTGCTTCACCTTAACCGGCGGCTGGCCATCCGCATACCCGGCCAGATAGGGGCCTTCAAAGACCATCGACCGATAAGCATGGCCGCACTCGGTTATCAGGATATAACGGGCGTTTAGTTCCTGGGCTTTGTCATAAACATTTTTAACCTGTTTGCCGGCCAGCTTACGATTGCCGGCAAACATCGGCAGATTGGTGCAGTCCCAGCCAAAGGTCGGCATGGTCCAGCTTTCGCCGGCGGCAGCAAAAATGATGGCGGCATAGGATATATCCTGAGGGTAGTAAACCGGCTCGCGCGGATTGACGGTGTACATGTATTTTGCATCGGGCTGGTCGATGGGGATGGTCACCCCTTTATAATCATCTTCAACTTCTTCGACCATCCATTCGCATGTGTCTACAAGTTCCTCTACGGGTATGCCCATGTGATTGCCGGTTTTATCGCAATGGTCTGAAAAAAAAGCCAGTTGCTTGGGTGTAATACCTTGAGAATGGCAGATGCTGCGCGTTATGGCCATCAGGGTGGCCACATCGATGCCAAAGGGGCAGTACATCGAGCAGCGCTTGCACATGGTGCATTGCAGCCAGGCGATTTGATAACATTTTTCCAGAAAGGTGCGATCCACCTTGCCCTTACGCCGATACATCTCTCCTAAAGTGTGCCTGAATTTATAGGCCGGGCTCAAATGCGGGTTGCGGTCGTTGGCGACATAAACAAAGCAGCTTTCAGCACACAAGCCGCAGCGCGAACAAATGCTCAGCCAGGTTTTGATACGGGCACCATCGTTGGCGTCTAATATGGCGCGCACCTGCTTGACATCCACAGGTTTATTCGTATTGTCTTCAAATTCAAATTTCTTTACAGCATTTTCCAATTTATTCGTGTTCCTTATTTTTTGATCAAAAATGCGAAGCACGAAATCCGAAATTCGAAACAAATCCTAAGTTCTAATGTTCAAATGTTCCAAACGCGATTCAAAAACCTGTTCAAAGATTTTATCACTAACTTGTTCGTTATTGTTTGAGATATTTGAATTTATAAATTTGGAACTTGTTTCGAATTTCGATATTCGGATTTCGAATTTGATACCGTTTAAAACTTTTATACCATTATGCTTAAGTGAATATTATTATAAATTGTTGATTACCAGGATCTAGCGCCTCTCCGTCCTCCCATTTCAAAGCCGATAAACGCCCTTGTGAAAAAGAACAGGATCATATGAGCCAGCTTGGTGATGGGGATAAGAATCAACAGAATCTGGCTGGCCACAATATGTAAGACCAGCATCGCTTCATAGGGGCCCCATTGATGATAGGCTAAAAACCCGGTGATAAACGGCAGCATGGTGATGATCAGCAGGGCATAGTCCCAGGCACTGGTCAGAATCCTGACTTCGGGCCTGATGCGGCGCCGGACAATTAAAAACAGGGCCGCCACCAGAAAGGTGAGGGTCAATGCGTCTGACAGCCCATCGGGCATAGACCAGAGGGTGACGCCGAGGGCTTCCTCCCATAACAGAATGTGGGCGCTTAAAAACAGTGGTACGACTATCAACGTCAGATGAAAGATGAAAGCGACCAGCGAAAAAATCGGTTGCTGGCGCATGGAGACGCTCGCAAAAGGAATGACCCAGTGAATGATAGACCGCAATCCCCAGTCTATGTTGACATGATTGTAAATGACGCGATCTTTTTTACGGCTAAGGCGAAACAAAAATGCCATGCGGATCAGCAGGCCGCCGATAAAAAAGATGAAGCTAAGCCAGAGGGCCGGACCGGTTAAAAAATCATAAATGCTATTCCAATTCAAGCTGCCGTTTGTCATGTGGTTTCGAATCAGTGTCTATGGCTTGAGGCGTCCACTGCCGGTTCCAAATGGCGGATGTTTAAAAAATGGCAATCCTAATCTGATTTGCAGATTTTGTCAAACGACCGGGCATTGCCGT
This sequence comes from Desulfobacterales bacterium, assembly GCA_050122255.1. GTDB lineage: Bacteria > Desulfobacterota > Desulfobacteria > Desulfobacterales > JAHEIW01 > JAHEIW01. Next base: position 4,275 of record JASFJF010000151.1, on the reverse strand, counting down.
TCATTTTGATAACGCGTATTGCGCATCTGGTATAGATCAGCTTCGCGTCAGCCAGCATCCTGACATGAGGCGGGACTTTTTGGCCAGCGGAAATATGGCAGGGCAGGGAATTGCCAAATCACTCTTATTTAACGACTGTGATAATTTCTTTAAATTGGTCGCCTTTGGCGATTTTAAGCAATTCAAATAAGACGGTCTCAGTACTGGTCAGACCGGCACCGGCCTGTTTGCATTTTTCAAGGCCAATTTGCTTATTTTCAGCCGTGCGGGATGCAACCGCATCAGCTACCACCTGGACATCGTAATTCATATCAACCAAATCGGCAGCCGTCTGATAAACACAGACATGTGTTTCGATACCTGCGACCAGCATGTTCGGTCGATTTAGCTTTTTGAGTTCCTTGATAAATTCTTTATTACCGCAGCAACTGAAACTGAGTTTGCTCAGCGGGTTTTGATCGGTTAAAAGCTCAGCGATTTCTGGTATAGTCGGCCCGAGCCCGTCCGGGTTTTGTTCATTCCATAAGATCGGCAGTTTTAGAATTTTTGCGCCTTTGACCAGCTTGATGATGGCGTCGAAAAACCCTTGTTTGTCATGCATGGCCTGGGCCAGTTTTCCCTGAACGTCGACCAAGACCAGCGCGCTGTTTTCAGTTGTCAGCATTTTTTCCTCCATCAAAAATGGCAGAATTGTAGACCCTGCTTGCTGGCGTTTTACTGAAAGCCATCTCAAAAACCAGCTCGTTGCGCCATCTACCAACCGATCAATATTTGTCTGATTTAGTAGAGAAAATTTGAGACCATGTCAATGGCTAATTCAGGTTCTCAGGTTCAGGGTTCAAATGTTCAAATCCCGAGCAGCGTTTTTAGCTGCACCATATTTTTTATTGCCAAACCCAACTTCTTTCTGTTATAGCCATTTTATTTAATTTCAATTGTTTAATTGATGAGGCAGATTCATTTTTTTCTGATCAGGGATCCACTTCTTGAATGGCGGTTTTGATGAACCGGCAATTCTTGCTGATGCGATTGCAGCGTAAAGGTTATTTTGAGGTAAGTCGTCGGGGAAACCTTTAATTTCAGAAAAAGGAGGTAATGTGATGAAACGTTTCAAACTACTTGTAGCTGTCCTTTTGGCAGTGGTTCTGACAAGCGGTTTAGCGCTTGCCGGGACCCTTGAAGAAGTTCGTGCCAGAGGTCACATTATTGCCGGTGTGAACGGAGGCGTGTTTGGATTCAGCATGCCGGATGACAAAGGTGTCTGGAAAGGACTGGATGTCGATACCGCAAGGGCGATTGCCGCAGCCGTATTCGGCGATGCAAGTAAAGTCAAATTCAGCGCGCTTACGGCGGTTCAACGATTGCCGGCTTTGCAGGCCAAGGAAATTGATGTGCTCTGCCGCAATACCACCCAGACCCTAACCCGCGAAACCGTCAATGGATTGAATTTCGCCCCCGTCAATTATTATGATGGTCAGGGATTTTTGGTGCCCAAGAAATTGGGGATCAAGAGCGCCAAGGAATTGGGTGGCGCGACGGTCTGCGTGTTGCCGGGCACAACCACCGAGATGAATGCGGCTGATTTTTTTCGCGCCAACAACCTGCAGTGGAAGCCGGTAGTTATCGAGCAAACCGCTGAATTGAACAAGGCCTTTTTTGCAGGGCGATGTGACGTGCTGACCTCGGATATGTCTCAACTGGCCGCACAGCGGTCGGTTTCGCCGAATCCGGCCGATTACATGTTGCTGCCTGAGATCATTTCCAAAGAACCCCTTGCCCCGGTTGTGCGTCACGGAGATGACCAGTGGTATGATATCGTTAAATTTTCGGTCATGGCGCTGATTAACGCCGAGGAAATGGGGATTACTTCCAAAAACGTAGATGATATGCTCAAAAGTACAAATCCGGAAATTCAGCGTTTTTTGGGCGTTTCTCCCGGAATGGGCAAGGCGCTGGGCCTGGATGAAAAATGGGCCTACAATATCATCAAGCAAGTTGGAAACTATGGTGAAATCTATGACCGCAATGTCGGGCCGAATACACCTTTAGGCCTGGACCGGGGACTGAATGCATTGTGGACCGAAGGTGGTATCATGTACGCCGCTCCTTTCAGATAATCGGTCAAAAGGGTGCCCTGCAATTTTTGCAGGGCACCTTGTATAAAAAAATGAATCGGTAATCATCTTTGTTATTATACTGAAATCCGATTAGCGCTGCATTCAGCAAAAAGATAGCCATGGCAACTGAAGGAAAAGCACTCCAGGCGGACGCCGGTTTGCCTGAAAAGATTCCATTCTGGCTTGATCCCAAGAAGCGTGCCATAATTTATCAGATTGGCGTGCTGTGCATGTTCGCACTGCTGGCCTGGTATCTGATCTCCAACACCCTGATCAATCTTGAAAAGCAAGCAATTGCTACCGGATTTGGCTTCCTGAACAAAGAATCCTCATTTGAGATCGGTGAGACCCTGATTTCCTACTCAGCTGCCAGCACATACGGGCGCGCTCTTATTGTCGGAGCCCTCAATACGCTTAAGGTTGCTTTTATCGGTATAATGATCACCCTGATTTTGGGAACCATCCTCGGCGTGGCCCGCCTGTCAAGTAACTGGCTGATTTCAAAAATGGCTGCCATCTACATAGAGGTGATGCAGGACATTCCGGTATTGCTTCAGCTGTTTTTCTGGTATGCGATTTTTTACGAAACCCTGCCCTCGCCGCGCCAGGCACTCAATCCCTTTCATGGACTGTTTTTATGTAACCGCGGCGTTATCTTTGCTGTTCCCGAATCCCACCCGGCCCATCAATACATACTGATTGCACTGATCATTGCCTGTATCGGGGTGTACTTTTTCCGTCGCTGGGCCAAAAAACGACAGGATTTAACCGGACGGGCGCTGCCGGTCTTCCGAGTTTCGATTGGCACCATCATCGGTTTGCCGTTGGTTGCCTGGCTGGTTTTTGGCGCTCCCATGAAAATGGATGTACCCGAGCTGGCGGGCTTCAACTTTGAGGGCGGCACGACGCTCAGCCCCGAATTTATCGCCTTGCTAATGGGTCTGGTGCTGTATACGGCCGCGTTCGTAGCTGAGGTCGTACGAGCCGGTATCCAATCGGTGAGCAAAGGCCAGCGCGAAGCCGCCATGTCCATTGCTTTAAGACCGACACAGGTGCTGAATCTGGTAATTTTACCCCAGGCATTGCGGGTGATCATACCGCCGTTGACCAGCCAGATGCTGAATTTGACCAAAAACAGCTCCCTGGCGGTGGCCATCGGATTCCCGGATTTTGTTTCGGTGGCCAATACCACCATTAATCAAACCGGTCAGTCCATCGAAGGTGTGGCCTTGATCATGGCGGTCTATCTTATTTTCAGTCTGTCCACTTCGGCTTTTATGAACTGGTATAATAAAAAGGTTAAACTGGTCGAAAGATAAAAGACTCATGGAAGCTTACGTTCAAGAGAAGCCAATAGAGGAGTTAAAACCACCGGTGACCAGTGTGGGAGCCATCGGATGGGTAAAAGCCAATCTCTTCAACGGCTGGTTTAACTCCCTGCTGACGCTCGTCACGCTTTTTCTTCTGTGGGAGATCGTTCCACCTTTGTTCCGATGGGCATTGATTGACAGTGTCTGGAATACGACCGGAGCGGTCTGCCGCGATGTAGACGGTGCCTGCTGGTCAATCATCACCACCAATCTGCGATTCATTCTTTTTGGTTTTTTTCCGTATGACCAGCAATGGCGTCCACTGATTGCCATTCTGATGTTATGCGGTTTGTTATTTTACAGCCGGGATCGAAATCATTGGAACAAGTATCTGGGATATGCCTGGATCATCGGTCTGGTGGTGATGGGAGTGCTCATGCGCGGCGGGATTCTGGGTCTGCCCGGAGTCGAAACTTCCCAATGGGGCGGGCTGCCATTGACATTGCTCCTGTCGGTTTTTGGGCTCACGGCCGCCTATCCGCTGGGTGTCATGCTGGCATTGGGTCGCCAGTCCCGAATGCCGGCCATCAAAATGCTCTGTGTCGTTTACATTGAACTCATTCGGGGAGTCCCGCTGATCAGTCTCCTTTTTATGGGATCGATTATCTTTCCGCTATTTCTACCGGAAGGCATTACCATTAATCAAATCCTGCGCGCGCAGGTGGCCATTATTCTGTTTACGGCTGCGTATATCGCCGAGGTCGTGCGCGGTGGTTTGCAGGCCATGCCGCGGGGGCAATATGAAGCGGCAGATTCCATCGGATTAAGCTATTTTCTGACCATGCGGT
>JASFJF010000150.1:0-8520 GCA_050122255.1 Desulfobacterales bacterium | reverse complement strand
GGTTCCATACCGAAATTTATCGTGAACTGCCGCTTGATTTAAAAGGGGCATAAAGCAAACACCGAACAGGCGCTTTTCAAAAGCATTCATGCCAGACAGTATCCTTTGGGAACATGAAGACATTAAAATCACTATATCCCGAATGGCAGGGCTGCGGTGAAGACAACCGTGCCGCCCGAGGCGCATTAGCCGTCTGGACCGCCTTTGCTCACAAAGATCGATTTGTAAAAAAAAACGGTACACCATTGTGGGGAGCAGTGTGGTTGAATTTGCCTCCGACGATCGGGTAATGGCAGCGACCATACCGGCCCTATTGGCAAAAAGCAGTCTATCCTGAGCATGCGCCTGGACAAAAAAGGCTTTCGCGAAAAGCCGAATTGCGTATATTAAAATAACGATGCCGAAAGGAGTATAAAATGTTTGGAATTGGTATGCCGGAGCTTATCATTCTTCTTGTCACGGCAGGAATTATCGTCGTTCCCATTTTAGTCGTCATTTGGACTGTCAAGCGTGTCCGAAGAAATACCTAAAAATAATCTTACTAAATGAGATAAGGAGCGCTTTATGAAGGTCGTATCTATTTTCGGTGGTCCGCGCAAAAAAGGAAATACGGCAACCGTTCTGGGTTGGGTGGAAGCACAGTTGACATCTCAGGGGCACCAGATCGAACGAATCAACTTATCTTCAAAAAAGGTCAATGGATGCGTCAGCTGCTACAAATGCAAAGACAATCCGGACGAACCGGGCTGCATTCAAAAGGATGACGGTCCTACGATCATCGATCAGATGGTGGCCAGTGATATCGTCATCTATGCCTCACCTCTTTACTACTGGGGCTTTAGTGCCCAAATGAAGGCATTGATCGACCGCTGTTACAGCCTCTACAGAGGTGAATGCGGCGCACCGAATCATACCTCTTTTGTCGAAGGTCAACGCCAGGCACTGATCGTCACGGCCGCAGATCCTTTTGAAAACAATATGGAGCAGGTCCTGACATCATTTCAAAGAATGCTCGTTTACAACAAGACCCATCCCGCCGGTGAGCTAATGGTCTGCAACAGCACCACCCCGGAAGAATTGGGCGAAGATGTTAAGGATCAGGCAGCCAGATTTGCCAATCAATTATTTGCCGCAACCAAATCGCCTTATGCGCTGCTGATACCCGGCGGGGCACTAAAGCTGGTTCCCCAAAGTGAATAAGATCAATTCATCTCTCATTAGGGAATAAAGAGGCAAATCAATGCACGTCTCCACATGCGCCCATCGGCCTGTTATAGTTCCATGCAACCTGCAAAACTTTGACTATCAGGTCGATCCATACATCGGGTGCGGACATTACTGCTATTACTGTTATGCCCTGAACCAGGCCGAGACGGACTGGGATCAAGAAATTAATATCCACAGTGATATTAGCGGCCAACTCAATGAGGCGCTTGAAACCATAGCGCCTCAAAAAATATACCTGAGTTATGATACCGATCCGTACCAGCCCTGTGAAGTTGAGCATCACCAGACCCGCAAGGTCTTGACCCTTTTCTTGGAAAAGGGGTTTTCGGCCAGCATACTCACCAAGTCCGATCTGGTTGTTCGCGATATGGATCTATTGCGCCAAATGCAAGATGCCTCGGTCAGTGTCTCGGTGGCCTTCAACGACAACCGGGTCCGCCGGCAGTTTGAAGCCCATACCATAGATACCGAGGCCAGAATCGAAGCATTACGGAATTTAAGAGCAGCCGGCATCAAGACGAATGCCCTGATCTGCCCGGTGATTCCTTATATTACCCATGTGACGCCGTTGATTGATATGCTTGCTCCCCACACAGATACGATATGGATATACGGCCTCAGCATGCAAGCGCGCTCGGATCGAAACTGGCAAAATCTTGTCGGTATATTGGATCAGCATTTTCTTGATTTAAAAGAAAAGATTGAACAAGTGGTTTTTTCAAATGACCATCCCTATTGGACACAAATTCGTCAAAATCTGGAGCAACTACAAAAAGACCGGCCCCTTAAGCTGAATATTCATTTATAAAACCTTTTTAATACATACCACTCGAATGCTTGAGCCCGCATGGCATAAAATCTGAAATCAGTGCGTGTCCATAACGAAAATATGATAAAACTCATTGCGATAGAAGTACATAAATCAAACTATCCGAATCCCATTCATTTTAAAAAAGGGGATCTTTTGATGATCGAAAAGAAAGACACCGAGTTTAAAGGCTGGATTTGGGTAACGACTTTGGACGGCAATCAAGGCTGGGCGCCGCTGCAGTACCTCCAAATCACAGATGAGCAAAAGGCGGTCGCCAGGAACAATTATACGGCCACTGAGTTGAACACAGATGTTGGAGATGAGTTGCTCCTGCACTATAAGCTCAATGACTGGGGATGGGTCGAGAAAAAAGACGGCTCCTGCGGCTGGGTGCCGATGAAGACGACTAAAACTGCATGTCACCCTTTTCCGGTTAAAGGTTATCTGCGGAACCGAATTCTATAAACTTTGCGAAAGCAACCAATGATCTTTTTTGACATCGACGAAACATTGATGAACAACACTGCTGCCGAACGTGCGGCTGCGGCCAAATTTTATGACCTGCATAAGGATGTACTGCAGACACCCCTGGAGAAGTTTATTCATCGCTGGCAAACATTAACTGAGCGCAATATCCAGCGCTATCTTGCCGGTGAACTATCCTTCGAGGGCCAGCGGCGCGAACGTCTCAGACAGGTTTTTGCCAACAAAAGATCTCTGAGCGATGCTGAAGCCGACGCCATCTTTGATGCCTACCTTCACTTTTATGAAAACAGCTGGATATTGTTTCCCGACGTTGAGGATTGTTTGAATGCGCTTAGCGGTCATCATCTGGGTATTATCTCCAATGGCGACGCTATTCAGCAGAGACAAAAGCTGCATTCACTGGGAATCATCGACCGATTTTCCACAATCGTCATTTCCGGTGAAGTCAGCATCACCAAGCCTGCTCCGCAAATATTTAAGATGGCCTGCCAAAAAGCCGGATCGCGCCCTTCGGCTTGCTGGCACATTGGCGACAATTTTAAAGTCGATGTTCAGGGCAGCATATCGGCAGGCATGAAGGGCATATGGCTAAATCGAGACGGCCATAAACAGCCAACAGATATTCCGACCATCACATCCCTCAGGGATCTGAAGGACAAAATTAAATCCACAGCCAGCAGGATGTCATAAAAAACGTCTCTTTGACCTTTGGATACAAAGATGAATAAGCCCGAAAACACCGCTGTGATATAATCCGCTTTATTCGAAAAAATCCAGCATAACGGCCCGATTCATGATACACTGGGAAGAACATCCCACACACAGAATCGGTTTTCGATGAAAGACTTTAAAGCGCTAAATTAAGGAATCCTGCGAATATGAAAACGATTGGCCTGCTGGGAGGCATGAGCTGGGAGAGCACCGAGCTCTATTATCGCTGGATTAACGCAGAAACCAAACGCCTGCTCGGCGGGCTGCATTCGGCCCCGATCGCCATGGTCAGCGTGGACTTTCAGGAAATAGAAACACTGCAGCACAAAGGCAACTGGGCGGCAGCCGGCGCCATTCTGGCACAAAAAGCACAACAGGTGGAGGCCGCCGGCGCAGACTTTTTGTTGATCTGCACCAATACCATGCACAATGTGGCTGACCGGGTGGAAGCGGCAATCCGCATCCCGTTGCTGCACATTGCAGACGCAACTGCTGACCGCATCCAGCAAGCCGGACTGGACACAGTTGGGTTGCTGGGCACAAAGTTTACTATGGAGCAGGATTTTTACATGGGCCGCCTGGCGCAAAAGGGCTTGACCGTGCGGGTTCCCTCCGAGGAGGACCGCGAAATCGTTCATCGAATTATTTACGAGGAGCTTTGCCTGGGCCGGATTCACAACAGCTCTCGTCAGGAATTCCTGCGCATCATCGATCAAATGCATGCCGCCGGCGCGCAGTGCATTATTGAGGGCTGTACCGAAATCGTCATGCTCGTGCAGCAGGAGCACACACATGTACGGCTATTTGACACCACAGCCATCCATGCCCACCAGGCGGTTGCCGAGGCGCTCAAGTGAACCACGGAGTTGCATTTTGGAGCTGGCGTCAGCTATCAGGCATTTATCTATGCAGCGTTCTAAAATTAAAAAGCATCGAATTAAATTCATTCATGTTTTTATTGCAGCTGCTTCATTGGTTGTCCTGGTCAACTTCGCCATTGCAGGTTTCGCGCCTTACTTTATGGTTTTGATTCCGGCCTTCCCCTCTTGCCTGCTGTGCGTTCTGCCCCTATCCCACCAATATATCGGTGAACCGGATACATTGGGTACTGTCGGTGCGGGAATCGGCGCTCTCATCTCGGTCCTTCCGGCTACGTCTCTTTTTGCATATGATATGATGACCGGCTGGAAAGACGGTGCCGATATCGGGCTAGGCCTGTTATATCTGTTTTTGCCAGTGTATTCCGTTGTCTTCATGGCCCTGGGGTATTTTATCGCTGAAATCTTCGAAATAATGCGTCAGCGCAATTTTAGCAGACTGCCTAACGCTTTGAGAATTCTCTCGTTATTCATCGGTATTGGATTTAGCTTTTATTTTCTGTTAAAGTCGCATAGCGCTTATGACCTGTGGACCTATCATCAAAAAACCGACCCCTCCGCCGCTGAACTTTACGCGTTTGATCTATGGCTCTTTGCGCTGCTGGCCGCTGCCTTTTTACTGGTTCCAATAGCGATAATTTTTTTTACCCGCAGGAATAAAGTGAAATGATCGTAGACCATTTTACATCCTAACCGATCAATAGCACCGTGGAATTACGTAAATATAGAAAAATATTTGGCGTTGGTCCCTTTGGCGCCATCATAAGCGTGGCCTTACTGATTATCGCCTGGTGGGTCGATCAAATACTGGGACACGTCCCGATTAGTGCACAGCCGGTGTTCATCAAAGCCATCGCTTCGCTATTGATGGCAATGGGAATCGGGCTGCACCTATGGACAGCCTGGACACTGCGAAACTGGTGGATCAAAGATCAGCTGTGCACAATGGGACCGTATCGATATTTGCGCCACCCGATGTATGCAGCCTGGATTACATTTATTGCCCTGGGAATCAGCTTATATTTAAACTCGTGGATATTTTTACTCTGGTATCTTTTGTTACAGCCCATCTGGCATTGGCTGGTCGTCACCGAAGAGGTCATGATGGCCGACGCTTTTGGCAACGAATATCAGTCATACGTAGAGTGCACTGGTCGATTTTTCCCGAAAATTTTCAAGAAATAGGCAATGATTTTCAGGCATTCAGGACCAATGACTACATTCAATCTATTCAGCAATGAGAAGCAGACGCTTAAAATTTTGTTCTGGTGTATAACGCCACTGTTGTTCCTGGCTTTTTTTCGCCTGTTCTGGTTGGTTTTTGGTTTTATTTTCGGTGGATTGCTGCGGCTGATTCTTGGACCACAATTTAGCGCAATGATCACCATCGTTTCAATTGCCTCCGCACTGGTGTTTACGATGCTGACCTATCGCTATGTGTACCAGCAATTTAAAGCGCATATCATCGGAAAATGATGGGGTAGAGTTTGCCACTTTGGCCTGTCGCAAATATTATTTGATTTAAACGGCAAACGCAGTAAAGGTCTATGAACGTGAATCTGGAAGGTTTGATCCCATTACTCGGCGGACTCTATGCTTATCTGCTGGCCCGCGGTGTTTTGCGCGCAAGTAAAGACCCGGTCAAAAACGAAGCCTGGCTAAGCAAATGGGGTTCTACGCTCAAATGGCTGGCTCCGCTTGTCATGCTGTTTGGCCTCCTGTTGCTTACAGATGTCCTTTAAGCCAATATAACCGGTGCCATGAACAACGGACCGAAATGATTGTGCCACAATGGTTATAACCCATATATATCTGAGGCTTTTATTTGGTTCCTGGGCCATCTTTATAGGTCTGATCCTGTTAAAGATTTATCGTGACAAAGATAAGGAGAGTATTTGGGGCACCTTTTACCGGACCCTAAATGGTCTTTTTTACCGCTTGAACACTGGCCGACATAACGCTAAAGTTTATCTCATTCTGGGGTGCCTTTCGATCGCAGGCGGTTTGATTGCGCTATTTTATGGGTTTAGACCCAATATGGTCGGCTATTAGAACCCAACTCAAAAATGCATCTAACGTCCAAGGGCTGTGTTAAAAACCAATTCAAAATGCTCGAATACTATCGGGTATGCGCCACTTTTGAATCGGCCCGCGATGAGCTCAGCCGAGTCGTTTTCGCCTTGCCCTTGGGCCTGGTCTACTATTTTTGATCTGGATTTCAATGCGTTATACTTTTTGCATAACCCGGGTTATTATAAAAGGGTGAGCCTATGCCAGCGAAGAAAAAACGTTTGGATCGTGAGGGGATGAACCGGGTTGTCGCTGAGGCCCGCACTGGGCGCCAGCAGCGGCTTCAGGGCTATCGCGAACAGGCACTCAGGATTTTTCCCCGGGTATGTGCCCGCTGCGGGCGTGAATTTGAGGGCAAGCGGCTGCGCGAACTGACGGTCCATCACAAAGACCACAACCATGACAATAATCCGTCCGACGGGAGCAATTGGGAGCTGTTGTGCATTTATTGTCATGACAACGAGCATTCGCGTCATTTGGATGCTGAAGGTTTTGCTGCGGCGAAACCCGACAGCGGGGAGGGACCGGCCGGAATACATAAACCGTTCGCCGACCTTGATAAAATGCTAAAAAAGAAAAAGTAGCGCATCCACTTTAATCACCGTATGATAAAAAATCGAATCTTCATAGGGAGATGACGGTTGAGCGTTACCCACCCTTGTATGCCTACCTGGCCGGCGCAACGGATGTCAGCCTATGCCATCGAGCTCTGGGGAGCGGCGGATCTGACCGATTTTGCTACGCCACCGGCTTAAAGGTTTTGAAGAAACAGCCCTGAGCGGCTCCGGCGATGGCACCAGCGCTTCTAAGGCGTTTATTTCGGTATGAATTTTATGAAATTGAATCTGATCATATCTGTTTTTATCAGCCTCGCAGTCAGTGCATGCGCAACGCAACACATGGATGCAGTTACGATTTTGCACATCGAAGGCCGCGTCCTGGATCAGGCATCAAACTTTCCCCTTGAAGATGTGATTGTTTACTTTATCGACACCGGTTTTGATGATATCCTTTCAAAAAAACAGAAGCCGGTCAAAATCACCAGCAGCAATTCAAGAGGGAAAATTGCAGCCCGCTTTAATTACTTCTGGGGCCGTAGAGTGTCTGCATTCGACACCGGGCCCAAAGCGACTTTTGACATCGTTTTATCCAAAGAATCCTATGTGGAAAAGCGCTTGCCATTAAAACAGTCAGAACTTCAAACCGATGGTGTCACATTTTTAGTCAACCTCAAAGACGTTTATCTGGTTCGTAAAGATGAATGAAAAGCCCCTGGCGGGCCAAACGCTTGTCATCTGGACAGAATTGCTTCAGAAAACCCCTTTTGCGCACACCGCGCCGCTGCCGCCACAAAACCGCACTGTGTTGGATGGAAGCAAACTGGCAAAAGCCGCCTGGCTGCGATTGATTTGAAAAAACCCAGACGAGAAGGATCAACGATGCTGGAAATCAGGTTGGCGCGCAATGACGAATTTGATCTGATCTGGCCCGTGATTCATGAAGTATTGCGAACGGGTGATACCTATCCGTTTGCGCCGGATACGACACGGCAAGAGGCTTTTCATATCTGGATGGAAAAGCCGAAGGCCACTTACGTAGCCGTCCTTGATGAAAACATCATGGGAACTTATTACATTAAAGCCAATCAGCCGGGACTGGGTTCGCATGTGTGCAATTGCGGCTACATGGTTCGCAACAGCGCCCGCGGCAAAGGTATCGGCAGGGCCATGTGCCAGCACTCGCTGAGCGAGGCCCGCAAACTCGGTTTTAAGGCCATGCAGTATAATCTGGTGGTCAGCACCAATACCGGTGCTGTCAGGCTATGGCAGGATCTCGGATTTTACATCATCGGCGCCCTTCCCAGAGCATTCAATCACCGCGAAAAGGGCCTTGTCGATGCCTTTGTCATGTATCAATGGCTGGAAGAAAAATGAGCATACAGGGCATTTTTTTTGATCTTTACGGAACCCTGCTGGTCTACGGGGACATGAAGCAGGCCTGGAATGACTGGCTGGAGACATTTTACGGCCTGTTAAAAGCCCAGGGGCTTAACAGCTCCAGGGCAGCTTTTTCACAGGCATGCGACGGCTTTTTCAGTGCTCCGGTGCCGGTGGGCAAAGACGATCATTTAACCGATCTCGAGCGCCGGATTCAATGGTTATGCGCAACGCTCGACGATCAGTTTGACACGGCAAGCCTTCGGGATATCGCCGATCAGATTGCCGCTGCATGGCAATCCCATGTTTCCACCGACCCTGAGGCCAGACCGGTGTTGATGGATTTGAAGCGACGTAACAAAACAGTCGGCCTGGTGAGCAATTTCGATCATCCGCCCCA